>QNAT01000064.1 GCA_003641555.1 Thermotoga sp. | reverse complement strand
TTATGGGCATGTATAGTATAAAATGAAATTGATTCGCCATGACCATTGACAATTGATCCACAAAAGACAGTGTATCTTGTTGAGGTTTTGACTTGTATCAAGACAAAAGAAATGAACATAATAGGGTATTTGAAAATAGAATGTTAATGTACGATACGACATATGTATGTAATGGGAGGTGTTGTTTGGGAGGGTTTTCAAATTTTACAATATCTTAATAATATGATTGTTAAAGAGGTGAAGATGTTGAAGATAAGAGAAGATGTAAAAGAAGCCCTGGAGTTAAATAAACCTATTGTGGCTTTAGAATCAACGATAATTGCCCATGGAATGCCTTATCCAGAAAATGTTCGTGTAGCATTGGAGGTTGAGAACTGTGTCAAGGTGGAAGGCTGTGTGCCAGCTACCATCGGGGTTATAAAGGGCAATATAATCGTTGGTATGACCGAAAAAGAAATAGAATTCATCGGCAAAAAAGAAGGTGTTTTAAAACTTTCCACTAGAGAGATACCTCTGTGTATCACACAGAAGAAAACAGGAGCAACTACGGTTTCAGCAACGTCATTCATTGCTCACAAGGCGGGTATAAAGGTCTTCGCAACGGGTGGAATAGGAGGAGTTCATAGAGATTTTGAGAAGTCGATGGATATATCTCGGGATTTAGAAGAACTCTCTCGAACGGATATCGTAGTGGTATCTTCGGGTGCGAAATCCATACTCGATCTCGCAAAAACCATCGAGTATCTTGAAACTAAAGGAGTATTAATCCTTGGTTTCAAGACCAATGAATTTCCTGCCTTTTACACGAGGCATTCTGGAATTCGCATACCCGAGATTCAATCGGGAGATGCGATCGCAGAGATATATAAAGAAAAGGAGCAATTATCTCTAAAATCAGCCATATTGGTAGCCAACCCAATACCAAAAGAATATGAAATAGAAAGAGAAGAAGCAGATAGATGGATTTCACAAGCCTTAATGGAATGCGATAAAAAGGGAATCTATGGGAAAGAAGTTACTCCCTTTCTCCTTTCCAGGATCGTAGAATTGAGTGGCGGCAAGAGCCTCGAAGCGAATATACATCTGGTTAAGAGTAATGCTAAAGTGGCCTCGAAGATAGCCGTTGCGCTTTCGAAATGAATCCTATCCTTTTGCTTGTGAGAGACCTTAATGTTGAGTTTTACTGTTATTGACATCAGAAAAGATTCCTTTTGTATTCTTCTGAAAAACTCTCTCATATCCATCACAATTTCTGACCTTACTTTGCCATAGGCAGATAGACAAAGACTTTTTCCTTTGTCTCATCGTCGTTCTTGCCAGAAATTTGACTTACAACATAAAAAGGAGTAACATATTCATGAAGTTCGTTAAGAGCTTACGATTTTTAAGGAGGTAAGTGTTTGATGACAGGTAAGGTAAAGTGGTTTGATCCAAGGAAAGGTTACGGATTCATCGAGAAGGAGGATGGAGGGGACATATTTGTTCACTTCAGCGCTATTCAAACAGAAGGTTTTAAAACTCTCGATGAAGGTCAAAAGGTTGAATTCGATGTTCAGCAAGGCCCTAAAGGGGAACAAGCAGCAAACGTGAAGATCGCAAAAGAATAAATCAAAATCTTCGCAAAGAATTCACTATCGCCCAAAGCATATGCTTTGGGCGATTTGCATTTATTTGAATAATGCAGAAACAGATAAATTCTTCTGGATTCTAAGCATTGCTTCACCAAAGATATTGGCAACCGATAAGGCTACGAATTTATCAGGAAGAGAATCCTGGTGTATAGTATCGGTTATCACAACTTTATCAATACTGGATGCCGATAATTTTTTCTTTGCATCCCCGGATAGAATTGCATGTGTTGCGCAGACGTATACAGCCTTTACTCCATGTCCTTTCAGTATCCTTTCCGCTTCCAATATGGAACCACCAGTATCTATTATATCGTCCACGATTATGGCATTTTTCCCTTTCACATGGCCTATGATATTCACCACCTCGGCCACGTTATCAACAGGACGCCTTTTATCAAGTATGGCAAGGTCTAACGAGAGTTTCTCGGCGAACTTCCGTGCTCGCTTCACTCCTCCAACATCAGGAGAAACAACTATCCATTCATCTGCACAGTAATTGAGTTGTTTGAAATAATTTACAAAAACAGGAAATCCTTGAAGGTTATCAAGGGGTATATCGAAAAATCCTTGTATCTGAGGAGCATGAAGATCCATCGTGAGTATTCTATCTGCTCCGGCCGCTACAAGGAGATTGGCAACGAGCTTAGCGCTAATAGGGTCTCTTCCCCTGGCCTTTCTGTCTTGTCGGGCGTAACCGTAATATGGAACTACCACTGCTATAGATGCAGAAGAGGCACGTTTGAAAGCATCTATCATTATCAATAGTTGCATCAGATTGTCGTTCACTGGTGAAGATGTAGATTGTATTACAAAAACCTCATATCCTCTTACTGTTTCACCTATACTTACTTTCGTTTCGCCATCACTGAATCGAGATATTTCTACATTTGCAAGGGGAACTCGCATGTATTCACATATCTTTTTCGCCAGCTGAAGATTGGAAGTCCCACTAAAAACCTTCATCTCTCCTCTACTACCTATCATTTTGCTCCTCCTCTTTATTTTCATGCTTCACCCATCCTACCTTGTTTATTTGTCTTGCTCTTCCCAAAGCTAACGTGTTTTCCGGGACATCTTTGGTTATCACCGAACCAGCACCTATAAGAGAACCCCTTCCTATTGATACTGGAGCCACCAATGCAGTATTACTCCCAATGAATGCATTATCTCCTATAAATGTTTTGTTCTTTCGTATACCATCGTAATTGCAAGTTATCGTTCCTGCTCCAACATTTACCTTTTTACCCACAGTTGAGTCTCCCAGATAACTCAGGTGTCCTGCCTTTGTTCCTTCTGATAATACCGATTTCTTCACCTCAACGAAGTTTCCGATCTTAACATCTTTTCGCAGATCTGCTCCTGGTCTGAGATGAGAAAAAGGTCCAACACTAACTCCTTCGGATATGATAGCAGATTCACAAACAGAATACCTGATCTGTACGTTATCTGATATTTTGCATCTGTCTATTAAAGTATTTGGTCCTATAGAACACTCTTTGCCTATGACCGTATCAGAAGTTATAAAGGTCATCGGATATATAACGGTATCTTTCCCTATCTTGACATCCACATCTATGTAAGTGTTCTTAGGGTCGATTATCTCGACTCCATTATGCATAAATTCTTCATTTATTCTCCCTCTTACGTATTCGTTAGCCTTTGCCAGCTGGGCTCTCGTATTTATTCCTATTACCTCATATGGATCGAAGATTTCAAGGATACCCATCTTACCCTTGATCAGAGATACCACATCGGTTAGATAATACTCACCCTGGGCATTATCGTTCTTTATCTCCGTAAGAGCTTTGAGGAGTTTTTTTACCTTGAAGACGTATATTCCACTATTCGTTTCGGTTATCGTTTTCTCCTTTTCTGTGGTATCTGCTTCTTCTACGATCCTGAGAAATTTACCTTGCTTATCTCTTATTATTCTCCCATATCCTTCGGGATCATCTACCTGAGCACTGAGTATAGTAACGGAATTGTTTTCTTCTAAATGTTTGGTAATAAGATTCATCAACGTGTCTTTAGATATCAGAGGAACATCACCGTAAAGGATAAGCACGTCACCATCCTGAAACCTTTCTAGAAGGGATTTCGCTGATTTTACCGCATCTGCCGTTCCCAGAAGTTTTTTCTGAACAAAGGTTTCAACTGGAAATTCCTTTATCGTTTTCTTTACTTCTTCCATCTTATGTCCTAAAACTACACCAATGCTTTTGGGCTCAAGAGAAAGGCTCGTATTTAACACCCAATCGATCATGGGTTTGCCTGCTACCTTCATACATACCTTGGAATGATTGGATTTCATTCTCTTGCTTTCTCCAGCAGCGAGGATCAGAACGATCAATGAGTTTTCCATTTACTCACACCTCTTTTGAGTATTTGTGAAAGATACACTTTGTACACCACAGGACAAATCTGTAATTTAAATTCCCTTATTCCTCTGCCATTCATTATATGTTACAGGGCTTTTTCTATATCTCCGTGGCAGTATCTGGTGGAGGTGGCGGGAATCGAACCCGCGTCCGGATATATAATCCCTTGAAATACTACGAGCGTAGCCCTTTTTTATGTTTCCCCATCCTTTCCAAAGGGCAGGAAATGGAAGAGGATAGCCTTTGTAAGTACTCATCTTTGCATCCAAAGGCAAAATGCAAAGCGAGGATTACCTTTCTCACGCCCTTATCGAATCAGGTAATCAGAACCTTCGAAAGGACGGCTACTTTTTCAATTAAGCAGCAAGTGCTAATTTAGGTTCAGCATTTATTTTTTCTTTTACCTTGATTAACGAGGAGGTAACACCCTCGACTCGCATTCCAAAGACCCATATACCCGTCGAAACCATTTCACCCCCTACTTATATTTTAACCTACGTTCTATTTCTTTTTCAACCTCTCTTCTCTTGATCGTTTCGCGCTTATCGATTACATTTTTCCCTTTTGCCAGGGCCAATTTGACCTTTGCGATATTCTTATCGTTGAAATATATCTCTAAAGGGATCAATGTATAACCCCTCATAGTGACTCTACCTGCTAATTTCTTTATCTCTCTTCTGTGAAGCAATAGTTTTCTATCCCTCAAAGGGTTATGGGATACATATCCTTCGTGTTTGTAAGGTGATATGTGTACGTTTACGAGATATATCTCCCCATTTCTTACTTCACAGTAGCCATCAGAAATATTGCCCTTTCCTTCTCGCAGAGACTTCACCTCAGTTCCTTTCAATGCTATACCTGCTTCTACAGTCTCTTCTATGAAATAATTATGTCTTGCCTTTTTGTTCATCGCTACACGTTTCATAAACAGATTTGCTCACACCTCATATAGTTTTTGCCAATACCATCTTACACTGAAAAGATCCGAGAAATAAGAAGCGCTTCTATCAGGAAACATCTTCGTTCTTTCCAATCTAATTTTACCACACATCCAGTCCATTCGATACAATTGTAAATGATAAACTAAAAGTTGATCATCTCGATTACGCTTTCTGTTATTTTGCAGATATGAAGACTATGGAAGAAGAGAGGGAAAGAAGGAGATGTATGGGATGATAATATAACTGTATACTGCTACCATGAAGAGTGGACACACCTCAGAGATAGTGATAGAGTAAAGATGGAGGTGAAGGTTCATGAAAGGAAGAAAATGGTCAGCTGCAGAAAAGATGGGAGAGAAGCAAGATTAAGAGCCAGGATCAGATCCTATCCTGGTTCATGATCGAATTCAGAGAGAGGGTGGAAAATTACTTGTAAAATCAAGCATGAGAGGACTTTACACAAAAAACTTGACAGACCCTAAATATCCAGCCTTTGCTTAACACCGATTATGCGGTTCGCCATTGCCCATCCAGAGGCCATAGACTACGTTATCAAAGAAAACCTGAAATTCGGGGAAAATGGGCTGTCCTAAATCTAAACTGCTTGCCCTGCCAGGTATCCCTGGATTTGAGTTCCCTGTCTATTGCGTTTATCACCTGTATCTTCAACAATCCCCAGTTATTGAAGATGCAGCCGTTTCTTGGCCCTTCAGCTACTAATCTGTGTATGACTATATCCGGTGATAGATATTCCAGAAATGTGATCACCCTATTGATGTATTCCTCCAGGGAACATATCTTTATCTCCCCTCTTTCGTACATACCTGCCATAACAGAGACCTTCGGGATGTACAACGAATGTATCTTGACTCCGTTTACGCACAGGGCATTCAATATCTTTGCCGTTTCTATAACATCTATCCTGTCATCCCAGGGGAGGTTCAATATAATATGAGCCACTACTTCCAGATTTCTCTTCTTCGTGCGAATGACCGCATCGATGAATTCTCCAAGGGTATGCCCTCTATTGAGTTTCATCAGAGTCCTGTAATTCGCGGTTTGCATTCCATACTCAAGAGTTACATGAGTCTGTTTGGAAAGCGCTTCCACAACATCTAATACTTCTTCTGGAACGCAATCTGGCCGGGTGGATATATCCACACCTATGACGTCTGGATGACATAGGGCTTCTCTATACTTCGAATCCAATACTTCGGGAGGGGCATAGGTATTCGTAAAGTTCTGGAAGTAAACGAAGAATTTGGCATCGGGATATCTTCGTTTCATCCTTCCTATTCCTTTCAATACCTGTTTTTCTATGGATTCTCCCCTGTTCTGGATGGCAAAACCACTACCTGTCTCTTCGCAAAATATACAACCTCCCCACCCGAGATGCCCATCTCTATTAGGACAGGTAAAACCGGCATCTACAGGGATCTTGTATACGGGAAAACCATATTTCTTTAATAGAGACTCTTTCAATTTGTTGTATCTATTCTGTATCAATGTGCACCACGCCTGAAGAGGACTATTTCTACCGTGTACAGTATGATCTTCAGGTCAAAGAGAAGCGATCCGTACTTGATGTAATACAGGTCATACCCCAATTTGTTTTTCACGTCTTCTAAAGTTTCATCGTATTTATATTTTATCTGTGCCCAGCCAGTTAACCCGGGTTTGACCTTGAATCTCTGGGCATAATAAGGTATCTTGTTCTTTAACCCTTCCACGAATTCGGGTCTTTCAGGCCGAGGTCCAACGAGACTCATATCTCCCTTCAATATGTTGAAAAGCTGGGGAAGTTCATCCAATCGAGTCGGACGTATGAATCTACCGAAGGTAGTTATACGTGGATCCCGGGCTTTCGCCCATTGTGCTCCATTTGCCTCTGC
>QNAT01000063.1 GCA_003641555.1 Thermotoga sp. | reverse complement strand
TTCCTTACCTTCATCTTTTACGATAGGGATTACTGTCACTTTCTTTCCTTGAAATCCCAATGAATCATACACTCTTGCATAAGGATATGACCTTGTCCTTTTTGCTGAAACCCACCAACTTAAAGCTATTTGCTTATTTTTACCAATAGTCAGAATAAATGTGCCATCTTTTGATAAAGCCACATTTAATTCTGAAATTGAGTATTCATTTAGTGTGCGACATAAAATAGGAGAATATTTTATTCCTACAATTTTAGCCGATACATCCATATTTAACACCTTCCCTTATTATTACTTCAAAAGTATCATTTTGATTATCCAGAGATAACTGACCATCAAAACCAATTTTTTTCTTAATAATAGAAATTAAAGATCTTTTTATCTCTATCCCAATGCTATTTCTACCAAGATTCCGTGCAACCTTCATAGTGGTACCACTTCCTGTAAAAGGGTCTAAAATAGTTTCACCTTTATAAGAAAATAGCTTTATTATTCTGTAAGGTAGTTCTTCTGGAAAGGCAGCAATCTCTTTTTCCAATGGTGAGCCCGGTAGAACATTAACCATTTCCCATAATGTCATATACCACTTGTTATCCGAGAATTCCTTGATATCTATCTTTGAGGCTTCTCTTATCTCTTTAGAAATAGAACGATAATTAAACTTCCCTTTTTGAAAAATAATTATGCTCTCTAAAAGATTATCTGGGTAAAAATACATTGGATATGGATTTTGTAAAAGTACACCACTTCTTCTACTTATTCTTAAATAACCATCAGGTTTTTTCCAGATTATTCGGTCCCTGTATCGAAATCCAGCATTTTGGAATATCTTAGTAGCATCCGCAACAATTGGAAACTTCTCACCATTTACGAGCATATCATCAATATTCAAAACAGCAATTCTTCCATTTTTTAGTACTCTAAAAACCTCCCTGGCAACTCTCTTAAGAACTCCAAGGTATTGGTCATAATTCTTAAATAGTCCCTTATAATCGAATGGAGCATTGAAATAAGGAGGGGAGGTAACCATTAGATGAACACTTTCATCTGCTATTTCTTGCATGCTCATACAGTTTCCAATTATCAATTTGTGATGTGTCATTAGTATTTCTCCTTTTTATGAAAGCGACCAATTTCGCCTAACGGGGCGGCAGGGTATCCAAAGTGGACTGGGCAAGTCAAAGGCTTGAACAGGACATTTTGGATACCCTGCAGATATACGAAGTTCGCGAAGCGAACGAGTATATCAAGGGTAAAGCCCGCCGCTCCGATATACAGAAATGAGCGAAGCGAATTTCTGTATATCATCGTATATCCGAACTTAGTTTGTATATCCTTCCAATTTGGTGGTATATCCGAACATGGTTCGCATATACCTCCCTTTATACACCGTTGTCCGTTCATTATCTAACTCGATCAAGGCCATAATATTTTCATTATAAACCATATATGAGAGTCCATGCAATCATTGGCCCGATAGAATTTTTTGTATATTTATAAATCAAACCTAACACCAGAAAAGTTAAACCGGTAATGAAGGCATTCCAGATACTTACACCTGGAAAGGCGAGTATATGTGAGGTACCAAAGATTGTAACGGTTAAAATAAGTCCCCACGATAATACTTTGCTTTCACTCTTGAAAATGCAGTCCTCCAGTTAGAAGACCGATACCAAAATCAATTGCAACAATCAAACATATGAATGTGATAACTAATGGAAGCAATCCAACAGACACAAATTCGATGTAAAATGCGAGATATCGCTTCTCACCCAATATTTCAAGTGCTGCTGTGAAATCTAAACCATAAACTTTTAAAATAAATGAGTATGACTAACACTCCATCAACGAAAGACCATCCATCATCTGGAGGAACTTTACACAGTTTATTCTACACTCTCTAACAACTTCTTATTTTCATATCTCATCGTTATCCTTTTTTACCATAAAAAGATCGATTCTCACATATTCTCTGGCATCGAGATGCCTATCAATCGAGACACGGTCTTTATAACTATCTGTACAGCTTTGACCAAAGAAAGCCTTGCATAACTCAATTCAAGGTTACTCTTATCTACGAATCTGTACTTTGTGTAATAGACGTGAAATGCCTTTGCCACCTCTTCAACATACCTCGTGAGTTTATGAGGACCAAGCGTATCATACGCGTCGAGAACTACATCGTCCAATCGCTCTATATCCTTGATGAGTGTTCTCTCTTCGGGCGCTATGAGTAGACGAACATCTCCTTCTCTGTTCGTATCAAAACCGTTTTCTTCCGCATGCCTCAATACACTGCATATACGAGCGTGAGCATATTGAATGTAGAAGACAGGGTTATCCATCGATCTGGAACGAGCCAGATCCAGATCAAAAGAAAGATGTGTATCAGGACTCAACATGACGAAAAAGTATTTAGCTACATCAGCTCCTACTGTATCTACGAGATCACCGAGTGTAACGAATTCTCCGCGTCTTGTGGACATGCGGACATCTTTCCCACTTTGAACGACCGTTACGAATTGATGTAAAAGTATCTCACAAAATCCATCCTCTATTCCCAGGGCCTCCAATCCCGCCTTTACCCTCGGCACGTGTCCGTGGTGATCCGCACCCCATATATCCAACACCTTATCGAAACCACGTTTTGCCTTATCTCTATGGTACGCTATATCCGTCAAAAGATATGTTGGCTCACCTGTGGATTTAACCAAAACCCAATCTTCATGATCTCCTAATTTACTTGCTGCAAACCAAACGGCGCCGTCTTTTTCATAAACAAAACCTCGTTTTCTCAACTCTTCGATCGTATCTTTAACCTTACCATCTTCATGTAGGCTGGATTCGGAAAACCATACATCGAATCTGATGTTGAATTTCGAGAGATCGGCCTTTATCCAGTCGAACATCTTATCTGCTGCATAACTGCGGAAGAAAGCCTTTACATCTTCATCCCATTTCTCTCGATACATCTTTCCCGCTTTTCCGACTATTTCTTTAGCTATATCGATCAGATATTCTCCCCTATATCCTTCTTCTGGCATCTCTATATCTACACCCAGTTCCTGGTTGTATCTGACCCACAACGAATGTGCGAGTACGTTCATCTGGTTTCCAGCATCGTTGAAGTAATATTCACGTGTCACATCGTATCCGATGAATTCTAAAATGTTGCTTATCACATCTCCTATAGCCGCTTGTCTACCATGTCCCACGGTTAGAGGGCCGGTAGGATTGGCACTCACGAATTCGACCTGATATCTTTTACCTTTACCGATATTGTACTTGAACGCATCTTCTTTCTCTTTTATTATTTTCACAAGCATTTTCCGAAGGAGAGTATCTGAAACCTTCATATTTACGAATCCCTTTCCGGCAACGGTGACATCATTAAAAAATGAGTCTTCTCTCAAAACATCTGAGATAATACTGGCTATTTCGATAGGGTTTTCGTGTAAAATTTTAGCAGAGGAAAAAGCAATATTTGAGGCAAAATCACCGAATCCGTCGGACGGAGGTACTTCAACGGTGAATTGGTCTGGCAAAGGGAAGGATGGGAAAGACCGTGTGTACGATGAGATGAGTTTCTCTTTTATCGTTCTACTCAGCATATGCGCCTCTTATTTTCCATCTATTATCTTCGTTAGTCTTTCTTTGTTGGGATATATACCGTAGATCCCACCTGTATGAAAGAATAAGACATCTTCATCGCGTACGGCTTTTTGTCTGAGATATTCCAGCATATGTAAAAAACACTTCACCGTGTAGACGGGGTCAAGGATCAACCCTTCAACCTTCGCCACATTGACTATTTGTGTCAATTCTTCATCTGTGGACATAGCATATCCTATACCTGCACCTGGTATGATCTCTATCTCCTCTTCATCGAAGTCTACCTGGGAGAATTTGTAATTGCCCAGGAATCTTCCTATTATATTCTCAACCCTTTTCACGAATTTTTCCTCCGGGTCTTTCGTTACGTTTACACCGATGAGTTCATAGTCCATATCGAAGAGTTTTTTACCAAGAAAAAGCCCTGCATACGTTCCAGCTGAGCCCACGGCTGTGAACACATATCTGGGATGGATATCCATGCTTTCTATCTGCTCTTTCATTTCTCTCGCGGCATTAACGTAGCCTAAGAAACCTATCTCGTTAGACCCTCCTTCAGGGATGATATATGGCTTTCTCCCCCGCTTTCGCAATCTTTCGGATTCCACTTCGAACACTTCATCTACTTTTTTATACTCTTCAGGGGTTACGTAAACTACATCAGCCCCCAACAACTTATCGAGCAATAGATTCCCATCATAAATTGGCTCCTTTTTTCCTCTTAAGATGAGAACGGACTTCATTCCCAGTTTCGCTGCTATTGCTGCAGTTGCACGACAGTGGTTGGACTGTATGCCCCCACACGTTAGAACGGTATCCGCCCTTTTATTCATGGCATCCTTGAAGAGGAACTCCAGCTTACGTATCTTATTCCCGGATGCAGCTATGTCGGTAAGGTCATCTCTCTTTATATAAAGGTTAAAACCGTATCTCTTACTCGTCCTTTCGAGATATTCTATCCTCGTCGGTAGATTAGCAAGATGTATCCTGTTTTCTAATATAGATTGAAGCATGAGATCACCATCCTTAAGATTATGCCTTTACATCATTCCTTGCTTTTCCATTACTTTAATCAGATTATATCACATCTTTATGATATAATGAACGTTGGATCGAAAGCAAAGGAGGGAATGGTTATGTTATCTCATTTCACTGCGATTTATGAAAAAGGAGAAAAGTATTACATCGGATACTGCCCAGAAATTCCTGGGGCAAATGGGCAGGGTGAAACGATAGAAGAATGCCGTGAGAGTTTGAAAGAAGCTATTAAGCTTATTCTTCAAGATAGGTTGGAAGATACCCTGCGAGGGGTACCAAAAGATGCCATTCAGGAAACTGTGGTTATTGAATGAAACGCAGTGAGTTTCTTCGTTACTTACGATTTCATGGATGTATTCTCAAACGAGAAGGAGCAAGGCATTCCCTTTATCAGAATCCTGCCAATGGTGTAGTGGAAGCTATTCCCCGGCATGTTGAGATCGATAATCGGCTGGTAAGAAAATTTGCAAGCGGTTGGAAATACCTCATCCAGGGAAATAGTTGAGAGAAGCGAATGACTCCAGATGTATTTCACGGAGGATGAAAATTTTGAAAAGGGATGATCGGTAACGAGAATAGCAGTCGTGGGATTTGGAGCCGCCGCAATAGGGTTCGTTTGTGAAGCGATAAAAAAAGGCTATGAGATTCACATCTTTGAAAGGTCAAAGGATGTGTACAGTTCCAGTATAAGTGGTGTAAGATCAGATGGAAAACTTTTCGTGTCAAATGGCATGGGTGGTGATCTTTACATCCCACTTGAAATCCAGAGGGAGGTTGTGGATTATTATCTGTCGAAGCTAAATGAAAATGATAGAAAAACAGTTAAAACTGGTGTTTCTTTCTCTAAAAATTCTGAATTCTTCGAAAGATTTTATTCAGAGGGATTTGAACCTGTTAATTCCCATTTTTTCCATATAGGAACGGATAAGTTGAGAGGTATTCTCAAAAGAATATATAGCGAATTCGAGTCCAGGAACGTGAAATTCCATTTTGGGGTCAAGGTTAACGATGTGATCGTTGACAGTGATGGTGTGAAGGTTCAAGCTGGAGACTTAGTCGATACATTTGATTACGTTGTCGTTGCCGTAGGAAGAAGTGGGCATAAGCTCGTGAATCAGATCATCGAAAGATATCCTGAACTCGTGCTCTCTGATAACATCGTGGACATAGGGATAAGATATGAAGTTCCAAACCATGTGGTCGAGGAATTGAACGAAGAGATGTATGAATTCAAGGTCAAAATGCGTGCAAAAACTGGATATACCGTAAGGACCTTTTGTAACAATCCGTCCGGAAAGGTAGTACTCGAAGAGTATGATGATTTCGTGACCGTAAATGGTTATTCGAATTCAAAAGCTGAAACACCGAATACCAATTTCGCCATTCTGTGCAGCACGTCTTTTACCATGCCTTTTAATGATCCCGTTGGATATGGCTCATACATAAGCAAGTTGGGGAACATTCTTGCTGGTGGAAGAAAGGTATTACTTCAAACGTATGAAGATTTTGTAAGATGTAAGAGAACGAAGAAGATCGGAAGGGTTAAGCCAACGCTTCCAGAAGGTTCCTATATGCTTGGGGATGCAAATCTCGTCCTTCCGAGGAGGATTGCCCTGTCCATCTCTGAGTTCATACAAAAGATTGGTAGAGTTATCCCTGGCATAGCGTATCCAGACAACCTTATGTATGCCGTTGAGGTGAAATTCTACAGCAATAAACTCAACAACGAGAGATACAAGAACCTTAAATTCATAGGTGATTGCAGCGGTCATACGAGATCTATCACTTATGCAACTGCTCATGGAAAGATGAACGCTAAAAGACTTTGAAACTGATCTACATGAGATCAGCTATTCATCCTTAAATCTTAAATGTTGACACACTCATAACATCCTGTTATTCACCAGAGGATAATTACTCTCACTTCATAACGTTCACAACATCCTTTTGCCAGGGTATATAAATATACTTTTTTTACTTTAACTCAACTTTGCCAGACGAAAACTCAAAACTTCAATAATCACCGTAATCCTGGTGATTTTTTCAAAAAGACGTAATTACTACATCTTCGTTATCCGTTTAGGCCTCTTTATACCCAGTTTCTCGAACAGTGCCTGTGTTTTCTCCTTCACCTCCATCTTTACTCTATCACTATCTCTGAGGTGTGTCCACTTTTCATGGTAGCAGTATATTTTCTTCTTTCTCATCGTTAATGCCTTTAGTTATCCCCTCTTCACTTTTATTCCATTATATGAGAATAACTAACTTTTTTACCTCCTGTTTGGAGTACTTTTTTATATGATGCAACGATTCGATTTCGAGTACTTTTTTCGTGATGCAATTCGATTTCATTTCTTTTGCGGTCGACTATGATATAATGAAAGATATGGTGATTCCGAGATATATGAAGAAATTATTCTGG
>QNAT01000062.1 GCA_003641555.1 Thermotoga sp. | reverse complement strand
GGTAGAAATATCTGGGGATATCCAGATCCAGGAAAGATCACTGCTGCTTTGAGAGGCATCGTTCATGAAAATAAATCCGTAGAAGAAGCCTTAAACATCTTGAACTCTTAAGAGGTGCAGGGGAAAACCATGTTGAGTAAATAAATTGTGCCTTTTAGAGTTATAATCTTTACACAGGAGGTGTGAGTATGAAGATCAGAAGGTTGTTCGTGTTGTTTGGGGTTATGATTTTCGCAGCGTCGCTGAGTTTTGGATATTCAGCGGCACTGATGATAACAGGAGAAGTCGGAGGCAATCCGATCTACGAAATGATGGTGAGTGGTGCTGAGGCAGCTGCGAGCGAAACGGGATTGCGATTGAAGGTAGTCGAAGGAGGGTATAACCCGGCAAAATGGGAACCTAACTTGCTCAGTCTTGCAGCAACCGGGAAATACGACCTTATCGTTACCTTTACCGAAGGGATGCCGAGGAGCGTTGAAAAGATCGCAAAGATGTTCCCAAAGCAAAAATTTGCCCTTCTCGATGGTATTGTTTATCACAAATTACCGAACGTATATTCTATTGGGTTCAAAGATGAGGAGATGTGTTATTTAGCTGGATACTTCGCTGGATTGGTTACCAGGAGCAACATGCCTTATGCAAATAGTGATTTAAAGATAGGGCTTTTAGCAGGTGATATCTATCCAGCTATGATGGATCGAATGAAACCTGCCTACGAAAATGGTGCAAAGGCTGTAGACCCAAATATCAAGGTAGTTTTCTCCTCTGCGGGTACATGGGCTGATCCAAACAAAGGTAAAGAGCTGGCTCAAGCACAGTTTGAAGAAGGTGTTGACATCATTCTCACAATTGCTGGGGGTACGGGTGTAGGTGCAATCCAAAAGGCAACGGAGATGCATAAATACATAATAGGGGTGGATTCTAACACGATTCATTTTGCACCAGGTGCGATCCTTGCCTGTACTCTAAAACATGCGGATCTTGCAATAAAAAACGTGCTTGTGCGCGCCTACAAAGGTAAACTTCCCTTTGGTACATGGGAACGCTGGGGTATAAAAGAAGGTGTCATAGATTTTACCTTCAACGATCCGAACTATATCAAATTCGTTCCAGAGGCTATCAGAGAAAAAATGCTTACTGTCTTCAATGACCTCAAGGATGGAAAGATAAACCCACTATTAAAGAAGTGAAGAAGCGAACATGAGATAGTTTGACAATGTAGAGGTAATATCATGCAAGATTACCTCTACATCATTTCTGTTTCTATAAATGGGGGTTATTGCAACGAGTAAATATATACTTGAGATGTTAAAGATTCGTAAAAGGTATGAAGTAAACGATGTGCTGGCTCTCAATGATGCCGAGATCAGAGTTAAGCAAGGTACAATCCATGCCCTGGTTGGAGAAAACGGGGCAGGTAAGACAACGTTGATGAAGATATTGTGCGGGATAGAAAAAAAGGATGCAGGTGAAATATGGTTAAATGGTGATAAGGTCGATATAAGAAATCCGCGTCACTCCTTCTCATTGGGTATTGGTATGGTACATCAACATTTCAGACTCATAGATGACTTCACAGTGGCAGAAAATGTTGTACTTGGAGTTGAAATTACCAGAAAGTTTGGCTTTATTTCATTGCGTGATGTAATACTCGCTGTGAAACGACTTTCAAAAGATAGTGGTTTGATGATAGAACCTTCTCTTAAAGTTCGTGAACTTTCTATGGGACAGAGGCAGAAGGTCGAAATACTGAAACTGCTGTATAGAGGTGCCGATATAATAGTACTCGACGAACCGACATCTGTACTCACCGAACAGGAGATTACAGATCTGTTCAATGCTGTACGTAGATTAAAGGCACAGGGTAAAACGATAATATTTATAAGTCACAAATTAAAAGAAGTCATGGAAATATCTGATGAAATAACCGTTCTAAGAAAGGGAAAGACTGTACAAACTGGAAAGACTGAAGAATTGAATGAAAAGGAAATAGCCTATGCGATGGTAGGAGAAGAGATCCCACTGGAGATCAAAACCAGCAAAGGCTTATCCATGCCAAAAAGAGCGATACTCCATGTCCGGGATTTACATGTTAAAGATAGAAGAGGTCTTGTAGAAGAAGTCAGAGGAATCTCTTTTGATGTCAAAGCAGGTGAGATACTTGGAATAGCCGGTGTTGCTGGTAATGGACAAAAAGAGTTGGTAGAAGCTCTGTTTGGAATCAGAAAGGCTTCGAGTGGGAGTGTATTTATAGATGGAAAAGATGTTACCTCTTCTTCGATTCGGGTTCATAGAGAAAATGGAATGGCATATATTCCTGATGATCGTATAGGAGAAGGTTCTTGCCCTACGTCGAGTATAGTAGAAAACATAATTGCTGATAGATATTATAAACCAGTGTTATCGAATCGAAGTTGGATAGATATAAGTGCAGCCAGAAGAATGGCAGGAACACTGGTAAAAGAATATGATGTAAGGACTTCCTCCATATATTCTACCATTGGTATGCTGTCAGGAGGCAATATACAAAAAATAATAATTGCGAGGGAGTTTTCATCAAACCCAAAAGTTTTAATAATATGCGAACCAACCTGGGGGCTCGATATCAGATCGACTAAATTCGTTTATGATCGCCTTATGGAGATGAAGATTAATCGAAAAGCGATCTTGTTGATATCGAGTAATCTTGACGAAATATTAGATCTTTCTGATAGGATACTCGTGATCTACGAAGGAGAAATAGTTGCTGATTTTAATAATACGGCAGTGTTGACAAAGGCGGTAATAGGTGAATATATGATGGGCTTACATCTTAAAACACTGCGTAGAGAAAAATCAACCACGTTGTAAAAGAGTAAAATGAGTATAGATAGTCATACCAGATTAAGAGCGTGATCGTATATGAAAAAACTGGAAGAATCGATGAGAGTATTGATAACCATAATCATTGCCTTGATGATCGGAGTCCTGGCAATAACCCTTACGAGTAAAGAACCAGGGATCGCTATCAAGTACTTTTTTACTGGTCCATTCAGCAGTGCTTATTTCTTTGGAAACATGTTGGCTGCTTCGATCCCATTGATGTTAACAGGCCTTGCTACAAGTATAGCATTTTCGGCATCGGCCTTTAATTTGGGTCTCGAAGGCCAGGTGTATTTTGGAGCATTATGTGGTACTTATGTGGCGTATGAGTTGAATGCTGTGCCTCCCATAATAGCGATAATAGTAGTGCTTGCCGTTTCATTCGCAGCAGGAGGAGGCATTGCAGCGATCTCCGGTTATCTGAAATCGAAGTGGAACGTTGATGAACTCATATCTTCTTTACTCGTAAGTTATACGCTGATCTACATCGTTGACTTTTTCCTTGAAGGGCCTTTCAAGGACCCCGCTGCGGGATTAGCAGCTTCTCCATATTTCAATAAGAAATTCGTTTTACCGAAGATCCTTCTCCCCTCAGATTTACATATCGGAATATTCATTGTATTAGCAATAATAATACTTTTCTCCATTATTATGAAAAGGAATAAATTCGGCTATGAAGTTAGAATTACTGGCAAGAATTTTCGATTCGCTAAATATGCTGGCATTCCTGTGAAAAAAGTGGTGATAATGGCAATGTTTTTCAGTGGAGGTATTGCCGGACTGGCAGGCATGATAGATATACTTGGAATTCATGGGCGTATGATCAGGGGATACTCCGCGGGTTATGGTTGGAATGGTATTGCAGTGGCATTGATAGCGAGAAATAATCCCTTGCTCGTTATCCCTGCAGCGATTTTCTTCGCTTTTCTTCAGAGCGGTGCCAATGTGAGCGCACTTTTCTCCGATGTAACCCCTGAGGTCGCACGCATAATACAGGCAGCGGTATTCTATCTCGTTACAGCCGAAGGACTACTATTCTTCCTGAAAAAGAAGAGAATGGAGAAAGGACAGACATGATCAGTAACTTCATCCACACCACGTTGGTGATGACAACTCCGATCCTTCTGGCTGCTCTTGGAGGTATGTTTACCGATCTCAGCGGGATGTTGAATATCGGATTAGAAGGAATGATGTTGGCATCGGCATTTACCTCAATATTTGTTGCAAATGCCACTTCCAGTCTGTTGATAGGGATACTCGCAGGATTGTGTTTATCCACAACACTTGCCGCAATAATGGCATATTTTAGTCTCAGCCTTCGTGCCAACGTTTTCGTTGTTGGTCTTGCAACAAATCTTTTTGCCAATGGTTTGACTGTATTTTTGGGTGTTTCTCTATGCAAATCCAAAGGAACACTGCTCTTTTTAAATGCACCAAAACTAAGTAATATTCAAATACCGTTTGTAAAGGATATTCCTTTTTTAGGAAAGATATTGAGTGGATATAATGCCCTGGACTATTCTGCGATTATTCTGACGATCATTTGTTATCTCGTGATCTTTCATACTCCATACGGTTACCATCTCAGAGCGGTGGGTAAGGACCCCAGGACTGCCATTAGTGTTGGGATATCCGTTTACAAGCACAGATTCCTTGCCTTCGTTTTGAGTGGTTTGTTTGCTGGGCTGGGAGGAGTGGCACTATCCCTACCATTGAAAATATTTGTGGGCGGAATGACCAATGGAAGAGGTTGGATCGCACTCGTTGCAGTCGTCTTAGGCCAGGGAAATCCCTTTGGGGTTTTCATAGCATCGCTGATCTTCGGCGCTTCATCTGCATTTTCAAATATGTTGCAAGCACTTACAGATATATCACCTAAACTGTTGTTGACAATACCGTTTGTTATAACACTTATAGCGATGACAGTTTATGCGATCAGGAGTAAGAAAACTTATGAGTAAGCATAGTTTTTTTCAGGAGTTAAAAGATATTCTTCCGTACTTAAAACCAGCACAAACGAGGCTCGCTAATTATATTATGAAACGGCCGAGAAAAGTGATAAACATGAGTATCAAAGATCTTGCGGGTAAAACTGATACCGCAGCATCTACAGTTGTCGATTTCTGTAAGAAGCTTGGATTTTCAGGATTTAAGAGTTTGAAGATATCTCTCGCTCAGGAACTCGAATTAGTAGAGTCCATGAGCCTGGATTTAGAAAAGATTTCTCGTATATCAAAAAATCTTTTTAGTTTTACCGTAGATAACCTTAAACCTGTTCTTTCATCGGTTTCTGCCGATGATATACAAAAATGCTGTGAAAGTTTGCTTAAGTCTGATGTTGTTGAGATAATGGCGTTTGGATTTGATGGGGTTGCTGGATACGATCTATTCTTGAAGCTCAAACATATTGGTTTTCAGGTGAATTTCTTCGATAATCCATACTTGCAAAATATTTCAGCATCTTATGCGGATAGTAAGACCTGTGTTATCGCTATATCCAGCAGTCATTCATCCAGAGATTTGTTGGATTCTATTTCCTATGCGCGGAATGCTGGTGCAAATATAATTGGGATAGCCCCTCCCGATTCTAGCATAGCCAAAGAGTCAGATATCCTGCTTCCTACCTATGCCAGGACGAGAGTCTTACCCGAGGGTGGTATTCTCACTCGCTATATTCAATTATTCATAATCGACATGCTGTTTCTCAAGCTTCTCGAAATGGGAAAAGACAGATTTCAAAAGGCATATAAAGATTTTGAGGGAATTCTCAATTACAGGAGAAGAAGGTGAAGTTGTGGCATCTGACGAATTATTTCTTGCTATAGATATAGGAACTACTAACACAAAAGTGGCGATATTTACATCTGAGGGAAAACTTTTAAGTTTTTCAAAACAGAGATGTACCGGAAGTGTGATAAACCGTTACTATGAGATCGATCCGGAATCCTGGTGGAATGCAACAAAGAGAGCTATTGCTGGATTACCTCGTGATCTGAAGAAAAGGGTCTCTGTGCTGAGTATAACCGGGCAGGGACCAACGATCGTTCCAGTAAATGAAAATGGTCAGATCGTTCACAAAGCCATTACGTGGCTTGATACTCGTGGGGGAAAGAAGGTAAAATCAATTCTAAAGATGGGCGTCGATGAGCAAACTGCTGCTGTACTCGCAAAACTGATCTGGTTAAATAATAGACTCAAAGACAAGACTTATCTCTTACAGCCCAATGATTACATATGTATGAAGTTGACAGGTAAAATCGTTAACATGTCTTTTGATACACCCGGTTTTCGCCCTCCCTGGTGTGAAAGCAATCTTATGCAAAGAATAGGATTAAAAGGACATTTTTTTGAAGCAGACTTCATCCCAGCTGGTAGTGAAATAGCTGGAGTAATACCCGATGCTGCTCAAGAGATTGGTATTCCTTCAAACGTGAGCGTGATCGCAGGGGCACCAGATTTTGCCGCAGCTTTGGTGGGGACTGGAACGGTGGAAGATGGCTACTTATGTGATAGAGGTGGTACATCCCAGGGAATAAATTTATGCACCAAAAAGAAAGTAAGTTGTGATGGCCTTATGACATCCCCATTCTTCATCAAAGGATTTTGGAAGATAAGTGGTGTGATGAATACTACTGGTAAAGCTATGGATTGGTTCTGCTCAAAAGTAGCCGATTGTAAAGACCTTCTCAAAGGCGCTTCTGATATCCTTGAGGACGTCAAACGCCCAACGAATCTTATCTTCTTACCCTATCTGAATGGTGAGAGAAGTCCTTACTGGAATGTGAATGCACGCGGTGTCTTTTTTGGACTAACACTCGAAGTCGATCGAATGAGGTTACTGGTATCCATAATGGAAGGGGTTGGATTCGCAATAACCGATGTGGTGAACAGGATGGAGGGTGAAGGATGTATCATCAAAAAGGTGCGTACAACTGGTGGACAAACTTCTAACTCTCTTTGGAACCAGATAAAGGCCGATATACTTGGCAGGGAAATCGAGGTTCCTTCCGTAAACGAATCTGAATTATTAGGAGCGGCTATATTTGCCATGTCATATGCTTATGGGAAGACAATAACGGAGATCAGCAAAAAAGTGGTGAAGATAGCGAATGTATTTTATCCCGATCACGAGAGGCATGACAGATATATGCAGTTATTCGAAGTATATCGAGAACTGTATCGCAGAAATAAGGATCTCTTCGATGTACTCGT
>QNAT01000061.1 GCA_003641555.1 Thermotoga sp. | reverse complement strand
TCTGTTCGTAGATGAGATCCATAATATAGTAGGGGCAGGGGCAGCTGAAGGTGCCATAGATGCTTCGATTATATTCAAACCTCCACTCGCTCGTGGAGAGATAAAGTTCATAGGAGCAACAACGGTTGACGAATATAGGAAATACATAGAAAAGGACTCTGCTCTCGAAAGAAGGTTTCAAAAGATATATGTCTCGGAACCAACCGTAGAAGAAACTATTGACATGCTCCGTGGTTTACGACCTCTTTATGAAAATTTTCATAACGTTAAATATACGGATGAATGTCTACGAGCGGCCGTTGAATTGTCTTACAAGTACATCACTGACCATCATTTGCCTGATAAAGCCATAGACGTATTAGATGAAGCAGGGGCTCGTGCAAAATTAAAACTTTTTTCACTTCCCTCAAGGATAAAAATAGCCCAGGTCAAACTCAATGAAATTAAAAAGAGAAAGGATAGGATGATAGATGCCCAGGATTATGAACAGGCTGCTGAAATGAGAGATTTTGAGAGGGAATTGGAAGGCAACATGGACGAAATGATGAAATTATGGCATGAAGAAGTACTGTCCGAAAAAAGAATTGTAGATGTTGAAGAGATCGGTTATGTGGTATCGAAATGGACAGGAATCCCTCTGGCAAAGTTAGAAGAATCTGAAGTAGAGAAACTCTTGAATATGGAAGAGGCTTTGCATAGACGTGTTGTGGGGCAAGAAGAAGCAATAAATGCCGTATCAAGAGCAATAAGAAGGGCAAGGGCTGGTCTAAAAGATCCCCGTCGACCAGTAGGAAGCTTCATATTCCTGGGACCAACAGGGGTCGGCAAAACGGAGCTCGCTAAGACCCTCGCTGAATACCTCTTCGGTGATGAAAATGCCCTGATAAGAATTGATATGTCAGAGTATATGGAAAGATTTACTGTATCGAGGCTTACTGGTGCACCACCTGGATATGTGGGATATGAAGAGGCTGGAGAATTAACAGAAAAGGTTAGAAGAAAACCCTTCTCGGTTGTTTTGTTAGATGAAATAGAAAAGGCACATCCAGATGTTTTCAACATACTGCTGCAAATACTCGATGAAGGAAGATTGACGGATTCCCAGGGGAGAGTTGTGGATTTCAAAAACACGATATTGATAATGACGTCCAATATAGGGGCCCGCTTGATAAACAGGGAAAAAAGAGCCATGGGATTCGTTGCGGCAGATGTGAGTGAGGAGAGTTCGTACGAATCTATGAAACAAGTAGTAATGGCAGAGGTAAAGAAGGTGTTCAGACCGGAGTTTCTGAACAGGCTTGATGAAACTATAGTTTTCCACTCGTTGACACGAGAAGATGTCGAAAAG
The DNA here is from genome assembly GCA_003641555.1 of Thermotoga sp. GTDB lineage: Bacteria > Thermotogota > Thermotogae > B3-G13 > B3-G13 > B3-G13. The sequence continues at coordinate 5,753 of QNAT01000061.1, read as the reverse complement.
ATAATAGACATAATGATGCGTGATATGGAAAAGAGATCGGATTCCCTTGGGGTGAAAATCGTGGTAACAAAACCTGCAAAAGATTTCTTGATAAACGAGGGTTACAATCCTATATACGGTGCACGTCCACTTAGAAGAACGATTCAAAAATACGTTGAAGATCCCTTGTCGGAAGAATTACTGAGAAATCGCTTCGGTAGTGGAGATACAATAGTAGTTGCTATTAGAGTAGGTAAAATAGCCTTTTTGAAAGCCGAAAAGGAAACAGTTGATGTTTTAGCCGGGGATCCAGATGACAGGTAAGAACGAAAAAAGTGTGTATATCTGTTCTAACTGCGGATATATTGCTTACAAGTGGTTTGGTAAATGCCCGAACTGCGGAGAATGGAACACTGCTGTCAAAACCTCTGATACTCGTAGAAAGTCAAATAAGCAAACACATGAAAAAATGACAGTGAGTAAACCTGTACTACTCGATGAAGTAGCGGAATCTAAAACAGAGAGATTTAAAACCGGCATTGGAGAATTCGATCGGGTGTTAGGAGGGGGAATAGTACCAGGTTCTCTTATCTTGATAGGAGGAGAACCAGGAATAGGAAAATCTACCCTTCTTCTTCAATCTTCTAATAATATATCTGGCAGTGGAGAAAGAGTTCTATACGTTTCTGGTGAGGAATCTCCCTATCAGATAAGGATGAGAGCCAATAGATTATTTCCCAGTGTGAATGGAAAATCATTATTCCTATTGTCTGCAACCAATATAGATACTGTTATAATGCATATTCGATCTGAAGGATTTAAATTCGTAGTGATCGATTCTATACAAACTATGTACTCATCCGATCTGGATTCTATTCCCGGTAGTATAAATCAATTGAAGGAATGTTCAAACAAGCTGAGAGAAATATGTAAAACAGAAGGGGTTACCATATTCATAATTGGTCATGTCACCAAAGGTGGATATATAGCAGGTCCAAAACTGTTAGAACATATGGTGGATACAGTATTGTATTTCGAAGGCGAGAAGGGAATGAACTATAGGTTAATAAGAGCAGCGAAAAATAGATTTGGACCTACGAGTGAGATAGGCGTTTTTGAGATGACAGATAAAGGTTTAATAGAAATCGAAAATCCCTCGGCATTCTTTTTGGGAGAAATGATAAGAACATCGGGTAATTCAATAACGGTTATAATGGAAGGCTCTCGTCCTATAATCCTTGAGATCCAATCCCTTGCTTCTAAAACTCCATTTGGGGTCCCCAGAAGGATGGCAAAAGGCATCGATTTTGCAAAGCTCATAATATTATCCGCTGTTCTGGAAAAAAGGATGGGATTGCCTTTGAGTTCTTATGATATCTATGTAAACGTTTCTGGTGGAATAAAGATAAAAGAACCATCGGCAGATCTTGCTATAGCTGCTGCGATATTTTCCAGTTTTATGGATATCGCTCTACCATCGGATATGGCATTTATAGGTGAAGTAGGGTTAGATGGACGCATAAGAAGTGTTGGTTTTATGGATAGAAGATTGAAAGAACTTGCGAAGTATGGAATCACCAGGATTGTAACCACTCGTGTTAAAAGGAAAGAAGATGTCTTCCCGGATCAAAATCTCGAGGTCGTACAGGCTTCAAATCTTATAGAGGCACTCAGCAAGGCAAAGGAGATAGCCAGTGAACATTAACGAAAAGTTAGAAAAGATCCGGATAGTAGCCCCGGGCACGAAATTGAGAAGTGCAATAGACAACATGATAAAAGGACATGGAGGAGCCTTGATCTATATAACAAAAAGCCCGGATAATAATTCTCTTATTCAATTGGGCTTTAAGATAGACTGCGATCTTACCCCTGAAAAATTGTATGAACTCTCTAAAATGGATGGAGCCATTGTAATATCAAATGATGTAAAACGGATACTTTTTGCCAACGTTCATCTAATACCCGATCCTTCCATTCCTTCCTCTGAAACCGGCATGCGGCATATGGCTGCAGAAAGGGTTGCCATACAGTCTGAAGAAATGACTATCTGTATATCTGAAACAAGAAGCACGGTCACGATCTACTGTGGGACCTGGAAATATAAGCTGAATGAAACTCCTCTTCTCATCGAAAAAGTTACCCAGGTATTGCAAACTCTTAACAAATACTTCGAGACATTTCAGTCGTATGTCGAAGAATTGAGCATGTTGGAGATAGAAAATAGAGTGGTATTATTCGATGTTGGACGGGTATTCGAAAAGGGAATAAGAGCATTGAAGATAATATCGGATTTAGAATTCAACCTGGCAGAGTTAGGTGACGAGGGAAAAATAGCGGCGATCCGTGTAAATGAGTTGAAAGAAGAGATAGAAAATACACTTCAGTTACTTTTGATGGATTACACTTCTACGACAGAGCCGGAAAATCCTGCCGCTCTGTTAGAAGATCTGGTAAAGAGTATCTCAAAAGATACTGCCACTTATCTGGACGTTTTTGATTATCTTGGTTATCCTTCTTCACAGATCTCTGTTGGAGAACAAATAGTATCACCAAGAGGTTATCGTCTGATAATGAAAATACCGAGAATGCCTATTTCAATAGCTAAGAACGTTGTGAAGAAATTCAGAAAATTCAATATCTTATTGAAGGCTTCTCAGAAAAAGCTGCAGGAGGTGGAAGGTATAGGTGAGAAAAGAGCATTGGGAATAGTAATGGAAATAAAAGCCTTGAAGAGAAAAGTTAGTATTTAACAGAGGTGTATTTTATATGGAAAAGATAATCATTTTTATTTTCACTTTAATCGGTATGTTGATCGGTTATGATGTTATCATTAAAATTCTTGGGGAACAAGATGTGAAAATGATCATAATTGAGATGCTCATCTGGTTTGCTTTCATTGTAGGAATAACTTCGTTGTACGTAATCATCGTGAAAAAAACAAAAGAATATATGAAGATATCAGGGTGGCGTGATGGATTAACCAGGATATCTGCAATAACAGGAGGTATATTCGTTGGCTGGTTACTGGGAATGGTCAGTGGTAAGATCATCGTAAACAAATATTTTAATATGAGTATTGAATACCTTTTCATGTATTTCTTTTCATTGCTTTTTTTGAACTTAGTTAAAAGGGAAAAAACTATTAAGACAGTTTCCCCCGAGAATGCTATAACAGACAGTACCGTGATACTCGATACCTCAGCTCTGATAGATGAACGTGTGATAAACATATGCAGAACCAGGGAAATAGGGTTAAAGAAAATCATAATACCTAAATTCGTACTTTTAGAATTACAAAGATTGGCAGATAGTAGTGATGACGGAAAGAGATTGAGAGGGCGCAGAGGCTTTAAAACAGTTGATACTTTGAAATCATTGAATACAGTAGATGTGAATGTATCAGAAGAAGATGTGTTGACAACGAATAAAGTAGACGAAAAGATAATCTTGCTGGCTAAGAAAACGGGAGCCAAGATCATGACAACAGACTTCAATTTGACAAGGGTGGCAGAATTGAGAGGCGTAAGGGTCGTAAATCTCAACAGATTGGCGGAGTTTCTAAAGCCTTCTATTCTACCAGGGACTCTAATAAACGTGGATATAATAAAATACGGTAAAACTAAAGAACAAGGAGTAGGTTTTACTAAAGATGGGACTATGATAGTTGTAGAGGATGGAGGAGATATGGTCGGACATTCCCGGGATGTTATGATAACGAATATACTTCAAACAACAGCAGGAAAGATACTTTTCGGCAGGATTGCACACGATGATCATAATAATAAAATGTCTTCTTGATAAGATATAACATGAGGATAATAGCAGCCATCATGACGGCAGGTGATTCCAGCCGTTTTAATGAGAGTGCTTCTCAAAAGGTGGAGAATAAAGTCTTCTTAAAAATCTTCAGTAAGCCTATTGTGAATTATTCCATAGATATATTTCAGCAATGTGAAAAGATAGATGGTATATACGTTGTTTACAACGCAAAGCAAACGGGTTGGTGGGAAGATTGGAAAACACACTACGATTACCCGAAGGTAAGAGGATTTATAGAGGGAGGTAAGACGAGACAGGAATCGGTTAAGAATCTTTTGAACAGTTTAGACGAGAATAGTTGTGATATAATCCTTATTCAGGATGGAGCGCGTCCTCTCGTAACACAAGAAATAATAAGGCGTGTTGTCGAAAAAGTTATAAAGGAGGATGCATGTATACCGGTGATACCGATATTTGAAACTATTAAGAGAGTAGAGAAAGATATTGTATTTTCAACCATACCACGTGAAGAGATGGTAATTGCGCAGACACCCCAGGGTTTCAAATACTCCATTTTGAGGGCTGCGTATGAAAAGGTTAAGAATGTGGAAATGTATACCGACGATGCCTCTATTGTAGAGAGTGCGGGATACGAGGTAAAATGTGTCGAGGGAGATACGAAGAATAGGAAGATCACGGTGTATGATGACCTCGCATACATTAAAGCATTATTATATCTTCGTGAAAAGAGGTTCCCGTAGGAGATAATATCTTATGTATTCTTTTATGTTTTTATTCAAATATTTTCCACCTTTATGGTTAGGATGGGCACTCGGGGCTAATGGCGCATCTTATTCATTTGGTACCGCAGTAGCAACACGAGTAGTAAGGTATCGTACTGCTATTATATTGATTTCCATATTCGCTATCATAGGTGCACTTTTGGAAGGAGAAGCAGGAATTAAAACAATAAGTTCTATTTCCAATCAAACGATCGCATCTGCTGGAATATTATCTTTATCTGCTGCATTTTCTGTGACTATCATGACATATTTCAGATTGCCTGTTTCCATTACTCAGGCGGTGATAGGATCTATAATAGGCATTGGATTATTAAAAGGTGGTTTAGAGTGGGGTGGGTTATGGAAAGTGATCATAGGAGGAGTAGCAACACCATTAGGTGCGATTGTGATAGCCATGATCGTATATAAGATTTTAGGATATTTTTACAATAAGATAAGTTCTTATATGTTATGGGATAGAGTGCTGAAGATATCTTTTATTATTGCAGGATGTTATGGAGCATATTCACTGGGAGCCAACAACGTTGCTAATATTACGGGAGTATTTGTAAGTAATGGTATGATGACTCCTTTCACAGCAACATTGTTTGGTGGATTGAGTATAGCATTTGGGGTTCTTACATATAGTCGTAACGTTATGTTTACTATAGGAAAGGATATCGTTCATTTGGATAGTTTTTCTGCGTTCATAGTGATCCTTGCCGAGGCTATTACAGTTCATATATATGCTCTTTTAGGAATACCTGTGCCAATTTCTCAAGCAACAGTAGGAGCTGTCATCGGTATCGGCTTACTCAAGGGTGTGAGGACCGTGAACAAGAGAACTGTGATCAACATAGGAATAGGTTGGGTTAGCACCCCTTTGATAAGCGGATTTGTCTCGTATCTGGTATACTTTATATTCAGAAGTGTATTCGTATGAGTTTATATAGTGTAAAATGAAATCGATCCAGCACGGTCATTGAAAATTGATCCATAAAAAGACAATGTATCCCACCAAGGTTTTGACTTTAAGTCGACATTACGAAATTTGCGTTAAGGAATTCGAGGAAAAATGTGTTAAGAAAATGATACTGCTGATTTGAATGTTGAATTTTGGATGTTGAATGTTGAATTGAAAGACAAAAAATGAACATAAATTGGTGGATAAAAAACTGTGGTCCTTGTAACTGTCCCTACGGTTATGGGTATGTATAGTGCAAGATGGAATTG
>QNAT01000060.1 GCA_003641555.1 Thermotoga sp. | reverse complement strand
CAAGAAACTGGGGATAAAGACGCCTAAACGGATAACGAAGATGTAGTAATTACGTCTTTTTGAAAAAATCACCAGGATTACGGTGATTATTGAAGTTTTGAGTTTTTGTCTGGCAAAGTTGAGCTTAACGCAAATTTCGTAATGCCGACTTAAAGTCAAAACCTCAACAGGATACACTAAACTGTAGGGACATGATTTCAGACCAGTCCCTACGAATGACAGTTCAAGATCTTTGCGGCTACGAACAAATATATACTTTTTAGAGTAGAATAAGTATATTTTCCTTTTTGTAATGTAACATCATCTAACATTCAACATCTTTTTACTTCATATCCGAATAGTTACACCAATTCTTCAATGCCCTTATTACTTCGAAGATGGCTGTTTTTGAGGCTCGCTCTCTTACTGTATTTCTATCACCAGGAAAAGCATATTTTTTAACAGACACCATTTCATTTATATTCACAGCTATGTACACAGTACCTATTGGGTTTTCAGGAGTTCCACCATCTGGACCAGCGTAGCCTGTGGTAGATAGACCTACCGGGGTATGAAACAGTTCTCTGACCCGCAATGCCATCTCTTTTGCACATTCTGCACTCACTGCTCCATAATCACTCAAAATACTTGCATCAACTTTAAGAATATCTTTTTTAACTTCATCAGTATAAACTATAAGTCCACCCTTGAAATATGTTGAACTCCCGGGTACACTAATTATCTCACCTGCTACCTTGCCCCCTGTTACCGATTCAGCCACCGAGATAGTATGCCCTTCCTTTTTCAACATTTCACCAAGTGTATTCACCGCCGTCTTATCATCATATCCTCCTATGTATTCATCAAACCTGCTTTTTATGACCTCGAGGATAGGACTCACCCTTTCTTCGAATTCTTGCTCATCCTTGCATTCCAGAGATATCCTCAATTCCACCTCTCCTGGATGCACGTATGTCGCAATGTGAGAATAACCAAACTTCGATACAATATCATCCAATCCTTTCGCTATCGTATATTCTCCTATCCCATAAAAATATATCTTTTTATCGAAGAGTATTTCTTTTATTTTCAGTTCTTTTTCCAGATAATGAACGAAGCCATCGAAAGTATATTTGAATTCATTGCGCGGTCCAGGAAAAAGGGCTATTATGGTTCCATTTTCTTCGAATGCAAATCCACAAGCCGTTCCATAGATGTTTTCGAAAACGATCGAACCCTCTGGAACAAGGCTCTGTTCTTCTATCGTCTCGTTAGGAGATATATTTCTACTGCTGCAATATCTTTTCATATTTTGATATGCCTTTTCACTTCTCACAAGTTTCTTAGAAAAGTAGTCAGCGACTGTTGACTTGGTCATATCATCACGAGTGGGGCCCAGACCACCAAGTATCACGAGTAGGTCGACATCCCCATTATTTTTCAAAGCCTTTATGAGCTCTTCTTCATTATCACCCACTACAATGCGCCTTATCACCTCTACTCCCAGTTTGTGCAAATCGGCAGATGCATAAACCCCATTAGTATCTGTTATCTCACCGTGAAGATGCTCTGTTCCAACCGATATTATCACACTTTTTTTCACTACATATCCTCCTTTTGAAATATAAATATCGAGGATAATTATACAACATTATAATTATCCTCGGTGTCTTTCTCTATGTCTCTCAGGGCAATTTCAATCCGTAACCAATTTCCCAAATAGGGGTAATGCCGCTCCCATAGTTATTACTGCAAATAACAAAAGCATACCTATTTCAGGCATAACTTGTTGGATGCTTGCTCCCAGAATCATCACCTTTCTGAGTGCCGAAGCCGCATAGGTCAAGGGAAAGAATTTGGAGATGACCTGCATGAATCCTGGCATCTGCTGAATTGGGAAGAATACCCCTGAGAGAAAGAGCATGGGGAATGTAACGGTTGTCATTAGAAGCATTCCCGTTTCTTGATCGGGAGCCATTGCAGTTAAGATTATTCCTCCGCCTATGAAGCTGAATATACCGAGTATCAAGAGGAAGAAAGTAAGTGATATAGAACCATGTACGGTTACCCCAAAGAGCAATATCGCTAAAAGGAGTATTATTGAAGCCTGAAGTATGCCTCGTATGGTTTGGGCAAAGATCTTTCCGATGACTATTGATCCACGTGATATGGGAGACACGAGTAACCCATCCAGGGTACCCATTTCTTTATCCCTTGCTATTGCCACACCCAGACCATTCATAACAGACATCACGGCTACCATAGCCATTACTCCCGGTGCCATGAAATCGAAATAAGATGTCTTCCCTTTCACTATCCCTTCTGTCCGGAAAGAAATGGGATCAAGAAATTTGAATGCATCTCCCTTTACTTTTGCAAACCTTATCAGATTCTCTTTCCCTATCCGGGCAGACATCTTTCTCACCATTTCACTGCCCATTTGTTCTACTGCCATATCGAGTTGGGGATTCGTCTGATCTGGAACCAGGATCATGGTTGTCTTGTGCCCTGCCAGTATATCACCCGAAAAACCCTTTGGTATAATGAAAAAGCCTACCAATTTTCCTTCTTTGATTTCATCTATACCTTTCTGACGAGAGGATAGTTCTACAAAACTGCCATATTTCTCTGAATACTTTTCGAACTGGGATTTTATCATGTTCGCAAATATACCATTGTCTTCGAACACAATTCCTATTTTTAATCCTTTGATGGAATTGTCACTTGGAAAGATGTATCCCATCATGAGCATCATGAATACAGGCATCACTATGAAAGATACCAATGCCATCCTGGACCGGAAAAAGTGTCTCAGATCTGTCACACCAATATGAAACGCATCTCTTATCAAATTCATTTTTTCACCTCCGTTAAAATCTATGGGCACCCGCCCCTGCAAAGCTCTTCTTCGCTTTTTTGGATGCTTGATCTCTCATTTCGTGTCCCGTCAATTTTATGAACACATCTTCGAGAGTGGGTTCGAGTGTATTTAATGCTCTTATGCCATCACTCCAGGGAGATAGAACCTTCATCAAACTTCGCAAACCGAAGTCTTTTTTGAGATGAAGACGAAGATTGTTCGCATCCAGTTGAATGACCTTATCTATCCCATGTGTGTTTTGAAGTGTATTCAGCATATCCGTGAAAAGAGTGATGAATTCTACCTCAATTATCTCCACATCATCGCTTTTTATATTCTTCTTCAGATTTCTTGGGGTATCCAACGCCACGATCTTTCCATGGTCTATTATTCCTATTTCCTGGCATACAGCATCTGCCTCACTCATTATGTGAGTTGTGAGGATCACCGTTGTACCCATATCATTTACCTTTAATATGAATTCTCTTATTGCACGAGTGGTTTGTGGATCAAGTCCCAGAGTTGGTTCATCAAGGAATAAGACCTTTGGGGAGTGAAGGAGAGCACGTATGACATTCACTCTTTGCTTCATTCCTGTAGAGAAGGTCTCGACCCTGTGGTCCTTCCATCTCCACATATCAACCAGTTTCAGAAATTCCTCTATCTTTTCATTTAACCTCTTAGATGGAAGATGATAGAGATTTCCGAAGAGTCTCAAATTCTCGTAGGCAGTGAGCCTGTCATAAAGAATCATCTTTTCAGAGACCAATCCGATGCTTTTTCTCACTTCATCAGATTCTTTTACCACATCCTTTCCGTTCACATAAGCAGTACCTTTTGTAGGAAGGGTTAATGTAGCGAGCATCCTTATCGTGGTGGATTTTCCGGCACCATTTGGTCCTAAAAAGCCAAATATTTCACCTTCTTTCACTACAAAACTAACCTGATCCACTGCGAGAACATCTTTAAATTGCTTTGTAAGCCCTTCAGCCCTTATTGCTTCCATAAAAATCATCTCCTTCTTTGTTTATTTGTTATATTTTTACTAATTTTCTTGAAGATCTCGATTGCCCTTATAAGTGTATCCAATTCTTCATCACTCAATATGTAAAGATTATCTTTCACATATCTCTTGATCTTCTCTTCGATTTCTCCTATGAGTTTTTCACCCCTGGAAGTTACCGTTAATATATTTCTTCTCCTATCGTTTTTGTCTTCAACTCGCTGTACATAGCCTTTTTCAACGAGGGATTGAACTGCTACGGAAAGCATTCCTTTACTTATGTGAGATTGCTCGCTTATCTCCTTCAACCCCTTTTTTCCCCTGTGCAAAAGAGAAAATACCATTATCTGACTCTTATTCAATCCAAATATTTTATCCATAGATCGATGAAAATTCTTCATAAGATGGGGAATTTCTCTGAATAGGCCATCTAATATCTTTTCTACTTTTGTTTCTCGTTCATTCATCTACCCACCTCCGATGGTTTGATTACAAACAGTTTAATTATTAACTGTTTAACACTATACCATATCGGATTGAAATTATCAAGTACTTTCCAGAATTTAATTATTACAAGACTCGATAGGTGTTAACGTTAAATTATATCGGCTATGAATTAGCATTACCCATCCATGCATTTACTCATCCAACATCGATGCTTCTCTGTGGCTAACCCCCACTATGGTGATAAAGGTATAATGCTCCCCTGATATAGAAATATATAATAGTTGGATAATATTTCGTCCTATGAGGAGGTTTTTTGATGTTACGTGAGTTGGGAAGAAATGTTTATGCCATTACAGGAAACAAAGGGGGTGCAAATTGTGGTTTTGTGATAACGAACGAAGGGGTCATTGTAATAGACACCACACTATTTCCATCAAAGGCAAAAGAGATTCTGGACAATATCCACATAATAACATCTGAACCTATCATTTATGTATTCAATACTCATTATCATGGTGAGCATATCTTTGGGAATGAAATATTCAACGCACCTGTGATTGCAAGTGCAAAAACACTTGAAATTTTGCATTCTATAAGTGATTCTTATGTGAATGAATATATGGGTAAGGATGAAGATTTAATCCCCCTTTTAAAGGATGTACATGTAGTTTTACCGAGTATAACTTTCAATAGAAAAAAGACCTTTACCTTTGGTGATAAGCGATTGATCTTCGTTCACACGGGGGGGCATACTCCTGATTCTTCTTATGCCTTTATTGAACCAGACAATATTGTCTTCTCCGGAGATTTGATCTTTGCTGGTCTACATCCTCAAATATGTAAAGATTCTAATATAGAAAATTGGAAAAGGGCGATATTGAATATACGCAAGTTATATCCTGAATACATAGTACCAGGGCATGGAAACATCTGTGATGTTGAAGAAACGGATGCCATGTTGAATTACTTCTTGACCTTAGAGAAAATAATGAAAGAGATAGAACAAGAGAGTGATATCGATAAGATATCAAAGCTCAAAGGTATTTCTGAAATGTCCAATCTGGGTTTTCCCGAACTTTTTGTATCTAATTTAAAAGTTCTATTTTATTTGAAATATAATAAGAAGAAAGCGGTTAAATACACATAGGAGTTCAAAATCGGAGGAACTTTTCTATCTCTTTCAATGTTGGCATAGAAAGAATAGCCCCTTTTCGAGTAGCAACAAGAGCGGCTGCAGCATTAGCAAAAGAAAGCGTTTCGTCGATATTCTCAAACCCGTTGTTGATAATACCATATATCAAACCACCCATAAAGGCATCTCCACAACCTGTTGTGTCCACAACTCTTACCTTATATGCAGGGACTTTAAAAGTTTGACCATCACATATAGCAAGACATCCTTCATTACCAAGAGTTATCACCAGGAGTCGTTCACCGTAATCGTATAATTTTTCAGCCGCTTTTTCGATCGTCAAATTGGGAAATATGTAGTGAAGATCCTGATCGCTCATCTTGACCACATCCACTTTAGGTAAAATGTATTTGAATAGTTTCATATATTCATTTCTATTCTTTATGAGCTTTGGACGAATATTCGGATCGAAAGTAGCCAACATGCCAGCAGATTTAGCCCTATCGAGAAGTGCAATAAGAGTTTCAGATGTAGGAGACTTCAGTAGAGGTATAGAACCAAAATGATATAATTTGCTTCTCTCAAAGGCATTCAGATCAACTTCATCGATGTGGAGAAAAGAGTAGGAAGCCTTTTCATCGAAGAACTCAAAATCTGGATTCCCTTCCGGGTCTATAGACACGAATGCCAGACAAGTTTTGGTTAACGCATCTCTAATCGTTAACGTTGTATCAACGCCATTTTTCTCCAAGGTTTCTATTAAATAGTCTCCAAAATTGTCGGTACTCACTTTGCCGCAAAATGCAGTTTTAACCCCGAGTTTTGAGAGTGAAACTGCCACATTGGCAACAGAACCGCCAGCATTTTTCTGGAATTGCCTTACATCCTTTAACTTCTTACCTGATTCCAGAGATATGAAATCTATGAGAATTTCTCCTGTGCATACAACATCAAACATATTTAACACCATAAAATTGTATCATATACTTACTTCATTCTAAAAAATAAATATACTTTATAGCTCTCGGCATGTGTATCTCCAGTTTCTGTCCCTGTGGCTTACCTGGCCCGACCTGCAGGACTGATCCACATATCGAGTAGGGACAGAATTTCAACGTCTCTACCCATTTCGACAAAGTCGAATAGCATTATGGAACTTCGTCCCATTGGACAGGTTTAAAAACCAGTCCCTACGAAATGACTGCATCATGCTTTTTATGAGCATGGGTAAATATACACTTTTTATAGTAGAATAAATACATCAATGATTATACTGCGAAAGTCAAATGTTCGCCCCTGGAGATAGTGAGATCAGGTCTTGAATAGTTACTCTGATGAACGGGTTTCAGGAAAGATATATTCGAACTTTCGTTTTATCGTAAATGTCTTTTCACCTTTCTGCGGGATATCCAATGTGATAGAACTGCAATGAAGGAGATAGGCTTTGAAATTGTACTTCTTCTTCAATGCTCTGTTTTGCTTTCTGTCTCCGTAGAGATCATCCCCCAGGATAGGACAAGATATAGCTGCAAGATGGCGTCTTATCTGATGCTTTCTTCCTGTTGTTATTCTTACCCTTAAAAGAGAAAGTTCATTGGATTCTTTTAATACTTCATAATATGTTACCGCCCTTTTATCATCCAACGGTATTGTTATTTTGCCCTGTTTCTGCCTTGTCTTCCCTATAACTACTGTATAATATTCTTTTATGACACTGTGATTTTTGAACTGGGATGACAGGTATCTAGCAGTATAGATGTTTTTTGCAACT
>QNAT01000059.1 GCA_003641555.1 Thermotoga sp. | reverse complement strand
GGGAAAAATCGAGGAAGCATCAAAATTTGAAACGTTGGCAAAAGATATAAAGAAGAGATTCAACGAAGATTGGTGGATAGGAAGAGAATCGTTATTTGCAGATTCATTAGGATATAACAATACTCAACGATCGGATGGTTATTGGACACAAGTGATTCCTATGGCATGCAGGATTGCAGATGAGGATAAGGGATTAAAGGCGTTGAGAAAGATAGAACGTGAAAGAGTAAATCGATGGGGATTGGTGCATACAAAGGATGTGGATAACGAAGTATGGACTCTCCCTACTGGTATTCTCGCCAAAGCAGAATTCAACTACGGTAATGTAGAAATGGGGGTTAAACAGTTAAAAAACATTGCAGTAACAAGTGAATATGGCATGCCTGGCTCATTCAAGGAACTCATTCCCGAAGGTATGTGTTTTATGCAGCTCTGGTCTTCCGCTTTCTTCCTTCAAGGTGTTGTAGAGGGGATCTTCGGAATAGAGCCTCTTGCGAACAAGGATATGGTAAATATATTCCCGAAATTACCCAAAGGATGGGAATATGCTAATATAAAGGCAGTTCGCGTGGGTAAACATGTGATGAATATTTCTTACAAGAAGCATTTGAAAGAAGAAACCGAATTGATCGTTTCACATGTAAGTGGTGAAAAAGGCCTTAAATGTGAAATTAGCCTTTTTGTATCAATGGATACCTTTCGGATAAAGGCGAATGGATCTCCCGTTCTACACTACAATGTTATAGATACATATGGAAAAAAAGTTGTGAGATTCAAACTCATCCTAAAACCCGATCAAACCATAAAAATACAGGTTAGTTCTTAATACAAGGACTATTATACTCGTTCAGTACATCGAAAAGATTGTAACCGTCGGCGGTATCAACCCATCGGGCAATATTGAAGTTAATACCAGATCAACGATCGAGGTATTTATGTGACAACTGTCTACAATTTGTGGCAATTGTGACAGGACACCAAAACGATGCCCAATTTTCGATACAGTAATCTTTGGATTCAAGGATACGATGTTCGTGGGTTGGAAAGTCAATCGAAGATCCCGCCAGATGATAAATATTACCGTTCTTATCTTGCAAAGAAGATGAGAGCTAGGAAGTATAATACTCGTCTACCGAGATATATCCTTCATCCTTCAAAGTACAAAGGTACTCAACAGACAATTTAATGTGATCGATTTCGCCGATAATTTTCCCTTGACAACATTTATAAAATGTTATATCATTTATGTAGTTAAATTACGAAATTTTATTTTATAAGGTGAAGAATATTGATATCGTTGCGTAGAGGAATTATCGTATCTTGCCAGGCCCTGAAAGATGAACCATTGAATGGTTCGAGGATCATGGCACGCATGGCTTTAGCAGCAAAGATGGGCGGTGCCATTGGTATCAGAGCAAACACACCTGAGGATATAAAGGCGATAAAAGAAGTCGTTGATCTACCTGTGATAGGCATCTTTAAAGATAAAATATCCGGATTTGAAACGTATATCACACCCACAGCAAACCATGTTGCAAAGGTCATCAATGCAAGAGCGGATTTAGTTGCCATCGATTGTACGAGGCGCAGGCATCCTCAAGATCTGAAAGAGATATTCTCATATATAAGGGTTCATTATCCTCATACTCCCATAGTAGCGGATATTGCAGATTTAGAAGACGCATTGCTGATATCTGAACTCCACCCAAATTTCATAGCCACCACACTTTCGGGTTACACAGATTACTCCAATGATTCTCCAAAACCCAACATAGCACTTGTAAGGGAAATTCATCGAAATCTCGATATACCCATCATAGCCGAAGGCAATTACATATACCCCGAACAAGCCATAAAAGCCCTTGTTGCAGGAGCATTTGCGGTTGTTGTGGGTGGTGCGATAACGAGGCCTCAAGAGACTACGAAGAGATTTACAGATGCCATAAAGGGATTCGTCGAAGATGATAAGAAGGCTATGGGTATCGATTTAGGAGGAACTCATACGAGAGGTGGCATAATCGATGCCTCTGGCAGGCTCATTGAAGATATGATGATCGAAACGAACACTCATTCTCCTCTCGAGAGTGTGAAAAGAGTGATAGATCGGCTTTTCTCTGATGATATATCGGCAATAGGAGTAGGGGCCGCAGGAAGGGTCGACTTTACGTCAGGGAAGGTATTATATGCCACAAAGAATCTACATAACTGGTCCGGAGTTAAGATAAAGGATATCTTAGGAGAAAGGTATTCCATCCCCATCGTCGTCGATAACGATGTGAATGCTGCAGCTTATGCACAATGGTTTGTGGAAAAAGGGAGATTCAAGAATATCTTTTACGTGGCAATCGGTACAGGTCTTGGAGGAGGCATGATATTAAACGGCCGGTTATACAGGGGTAAGTATGGAAATGCGGGTGAGATCGGGCACATTGTTATTCCTGGAAATTCAAGGCAATGTACATGTGGAAAGCGTGGATGTCTGGAAACGGTGTTATCTGGAAGATTCATCCAGAGTGAATATGAGAAAAGATTTGGAAACTTCTCCTGGCAAGATTTTTTGAATCGTGTTAATTCAAATAATAGTTGGGTTTTAGGCTTGATCGATAAAATGGCGATGTATGCTGCCTGGCTTGTCGATATACTCGTCAATTTCACAGATATCGAAAGAGTCTACTTCGGCGGTATAGTTGAGAATTTCGGACAGATATTCATGGATAGATTGAAGCGAAAGCTAAAGGAATACGATAATGAAAGCGGAATTTACAATGAAGATGTAGTTTCTCTATCATCCTTTGGAGAAAAAGCAACGATTATCGGTGCAGCGCTCGAAGCACTGCACTACGGGGAGGGGTGAGTTCTTGAGAATGAGAAAATTGGCTTTGAAGCGCATTCGCTCTCGTTTATCAGATTTCACACGCATCGAAAAACACATCGCTAATTATATTCTCACCAAACCGAAAGATGTTCTCTACATGACTGTAAATGAGCTTGCCAATGCGAGCGGTGTAAGCGATGCATCGGTTATAAGATTCGTGCGAACACTGGAGTTCGATTCATTTCAATCTTTTAAGCTTGCACTCGCTGGTGACCTCTTTGGCGTTCATGAGGAATTCGAGGACCCAAGGATATCGGCAGAAGATGATATGAACAGGATAGTGGAGAAGACGAAATCAGGATGTATGAAATCGATCGAGAGTACGATGTCGGTTTTAGATATGGACATGCTCAAGATGGCTGTAAATCTCATAAACAATGCCAGGCGTGTGGAATGTTATGGTGTGGGGTCTTCGGCTGCTGTTGCACAGATAATCCAGTACAAGTTCATAAGACTCGGGCTTCCCTGTAAGGCGTACGATGACCCACATATACAGGCAATGTCTGCATCGACCATGTCTTTTGGTGATGTGGCTATCGGTGTCAGTCACAGTGGTTCTACAAAAGATACCGTGGATTCTGTAAAGGTAGCAAAGGAACACGGGGCTTCCACCATCTGCATCACAGATCACGTAAAGTCCCCCATATCTAAATATGCAGATGTTATTCTCGAAACCTTCTCGAGAGAGAGTCCTATAAAGAGTGGGGCCGGGCGTTCAATAATCGCCCAGATATTCGTGGTAGAGGCCCTTACCAACCTACTCTATCAGTTGAACAGAGAACGTGCTGAGAAATATGGCAAGGAAAGTGCAAGGGCAGTATCCAACAAGTTGTACTGAAAGGAGGTGAGAGATATTTGGGAGCTTTAAAATGCTCGTTGGTTTCTCGTTTTGTACCTAAATTTTAAGGAGGTGTGTTAAATGCGTAAGCTAATAGTTTTTTCCATTTGTACGATTCTGTTTGTTTTCGGTTTGAACACGATTTTGCAAGCCAAGACCATTACTATTACACTATGGGAAAATGAATGGGAAGTGAAAAACAATGCACGTGCAGAACAGATCAAGGCTTTTGAGAAGGCTTATCCTGATATACATGTAGTATATCAACATTGGCCCTGGGCTACATGGTGGCAGAAGTTGACAGCATCTTTAGCAGCTGGCACTGGTCCGGATTTGCTGGGTATGGGAGCATGGTCTGATAAATACGGGCATGGGATTATCCCGATACCCGAGTCATTCCTGAAGGAAATCGATTGGGAAGACTGGATTCTACCAGCGCGGCTCGGAGCTACTCTAAAGGGCAAGGTGTATTACATACCTTATTCCACATCGGATTTCATGCTCTTCTACAACACAGATCTATTCGAAAAGGCGGGTCTGGATCCCAATAAACCACCTACAACATGGGCAGAACTTTATGATTATGCAAAGAAACTCACGGTGTATAAGAACAATCGTTTGGTTCAAAGCGGCTTTGGAGTACATTGCGATCAAATACCCTGGATCTGGCAAGAATTCTACGTAGAATTAGGAGGACATCTAATAAGCACCGATGGAAAGACAGCGATGTTTAATAACGCTGCAGGTATTAGATCGCTGAACTACATCTTATCCTTCTTAAAGGATGGTATAAATTCCATGGAGTTCCCGGAGGCCTATCAAGGTTTTGTAAAAAACGTAGTAGGTATGGTGATCGCTGGTACGTGGTTCGGAGGATATCTGGATTATTATTATCCCTCGATTCACTACGGAACTTGTATGCTTCCAATTCCTGAAGGAGCTGAAAGAGTATATATGTATGACAATTCCTGGGGGATTGGAATTACAAAAGCAGCTGAAAAAAGAGGTCCTGAAGTTTTAGATGCATGCTTGAAGTTCCTCAAGTTCACAAATACTAAGGAAGGACATCTGCAGATGATCGGTATAGATGGACCGGCGGTTAGATACAGTCTTCTCAAGGATCCGAGGACACTCGAGTGGTTAAAGGGATATTCGAAGATGCAACCTGCCTTTGAAACGGTGGGATATCTGAGAGAAGTAGGGAAGAGATTTGAACCAAGTGCCTATGCTCGTGAGATAGAGAGTTATTTCCAGGATATACTCTATGAAAGGATAACACCAGAAGAAGGTCTTAAGAAACTGCAAACTGACTTACAAAAATACTTGAACGAAGAAAGATAATCTTTTTTCGTGGCTGGCTTGTGTAGAAAGCCAGCCACTACCCTATGTCAAAAGGAGGAGAAGCCAGGTGAAACAGCATGTCCCACGTTTTGTCTTGTGTATTTTAATACCGACGTTTGTGTGGTTTGCGATCTTCAGGTTTGGACCGTTGCTTTACGCCCTTTTCCTCAGTCTGCATAAGTGGAGTTATTGGGATAATGTTCACCCATTCGTAGGTTTTAGAAATTATATATCTATTCTCCACGATAATTTATTTCTGCATTCACTGCTCAATACCTTTTATTTCGCCTTTACAGTAACACCTTTACAAATATTCATCGGTTTGTTATCTGCATTACTACTCGATGAACTCATAGGTAAGATAAGAAAGGGATTCTTTCGCAGCGTTTTTTTCTTACCTGTGGTCGTGTCAGGAGTTGGTGTTAGTCTTATCTGGCGTTGGTTATACGACCCCACATTTGGATATTTAAATGAGATCCTTTCTTTCTTCAGTCTGCCTCCTCAGGGATGGTTACGCAGTTATTCTCAAGCGATGCCCTCCATAATAATCATGTCTGCCTGGAAAAATTTTGGCTTTTACATGGTCATCTTTCTCACGGCATTGCAAGGAATCCCGGAAAGCCTTTATGGAGCCGCTAAGATCGATGGCGCCAACCGCATTCAATTGATAAAATATATCAAATTGCCCCTTCTCATACCTGCCTTTACTGTATCGGTTGTGATATCGTTGATCGGCGCACTCCAGGTCTTCGCTGAACCATATCTCATGACCAATGGTGGTCCGGGCTATGCAACCACTGTTACCGTTCTCCTCATACAAAACACAGCATTTACTGAAGGAAATATGGGTAGGGCATCGGCAATGTCATTTGTATTGTTTTTAATAATCTTCATAATTACCTTGATCGAGATAAAACTGTTCAGAAAACGTGAGGTGAGTTATTGATGGCGAATAAGTCGAAAACTCAAGTCGCTTTATATATCTTATTGGGACTCATGACACTTATTACCCTTTTTCCATTTCTGTATGCGGTTTTAACTGCCTTCAAACCGTTACAGGAGATGTCGTTCATTCCTCCCAGATTCTTTCCAGAACACTTCACCACATATAATTTTAAGTATGTCTGGTCTAAAATCCCAATACCTTTATATCTTTTTAACAGTTTGGTCATCGCAGTGGCTGTTACTTCCTCTGTTATATTCACATCTTCTATAGTAGGATTTGTATTCGCTAAGTACGGGTTCAGATTTAAAGAACCGCTCTTCATGTTATTGCTTTCAACGATGATGTTACCGATTCAGGTGATCTTCGTGCCAACATATCTTGTTGTATCGGCATTTCATATGGGAAACAGTTATTGGGGGATAATCCTTCCCAATGCAATCAACATCTTTGGGATATTTTATATGCGTGAATTTATCATTCAAATACCCCAGGATCTCTTCGATGCTGCCCGCTTAGATGGATGTTCAGATCTCAAACTTTATTTTCACATCGTAGTACCGAATTCCGTCCCGGCTATTGTAAGCCTATCTATATTTCAGTTTATATGGACATGGAACGATTTCTTGTGGCCCCTGATAGTGGCACAGAGTAATAAACTCTTCACGATGCCAGTGGGAATATCGGCTTTTGCAGGATTTTATGCACCGAAACCCAATAACTATGTTATGTCTGCAGCTATATTCGAGATGGTCCCTGTTATAATAGCATATTTCATATTCCAGAGGCACATCATTCGAGGAGTCACATTATCTGGAATGAAATTCTGATAAACTCATAATTAGCATCGAATGATCTCTCTGGATCAGAAATGAATTGACATTTTGCGGTTCTCATGACAAGTAGTGATAATTCATAAAAGGAGGGAAAGAAATGAATATGATATTTTTGCCTATCGATGAAAGGTTCGCAACGAGAGGATATTTTCTCTATCTCGCACGTTTGGCAGATGTTGGGGTGTTAACCCCACCTATATCGATGCTGGGAAAGAAAAAACATCCTGCCGATATCGAACGGATCTATAATTGGTTATTGTCTAAGGGGACCCCTGATGTAGATTATCTCATTGCCTCAGTTGATCTTCTCCTATATGGTGGTCTTGTACCTTCGCGTATCAGCATAGATAGTTCTACCACTCTCCT
>QNAT01000058.1 GCA_003641555.1 Thermotoga sp. | reverse complement strand
ATTAAAAAATTTAGTATTATTGAGCATGAATGCAGGAGTGAAAAGGGTTGCAAAAAAGAAAAAGGATAAACATGAAAAGTATAGCTAAGATGAGCGGTGTCTCAGTCACGACCGTATCCAGGGTATTGGGTGGTTCCAGTAAGGTTAATCAAAAAACTTATAAGCGTGTAATGGGTGTGATCAAGAAAGTGGGATATCGACCAAATGCCCTGGCAAGAGGTTTATCGATGCAGAAAACTCGAACACTGGGGGTTATCTTACCCGATGCTTCAAATACCTTTTTTTCAAAAATTGGTAAGGCAATAGAAAATACAGTACGTTCTCATGGTTATTCTGTCTTCCTGTGTGATACAGATGGGATTGTGGATAACGAGATCAGTGCAATAAAATCCCTGTCTGAGAGATGGATCGATGGGATAATACTTGTTGCTCCCAGAATAGATTTGAGAATGCTTATCCGATTCTCTCAAGAATATGAATTTTATCCAATCGTAGCTGATAGAAAAGTAGAAGGAATACCAATACCTGCAGTTTGGGTTGATAACATGGGAGGCATGATTCAGGCAACGGAGTATCTAATAAAGCTTGGACATAAACGAATTGGATTCGTAGCAGGTCCACCTGATGTTTTCAATGCCATTCAGAGATTGAACGGGTATAAGGAAGTTCTAAAACGTTATGGGATTCCTTATCAAGAAAAGCTTGTTTTTACTGGTAGATTTATGATCCCCGATGGATATGCGGCTGCTGAATACTTTTTGAGTCTTAAAGAAAAACCCACAGCGATAATCGCTTCCAACGATCTAATGGCTATAGGTATACTGAAATATCTTAAGAGCAATGGTTTTGAAATTCCAAAGGATATTTCACTCGTAGGTTTCGATGATATAGAGATTTCAGAGGCCTTGTATCCTGCATTGACAACGGTTGCACAACCAATATACGAGATCGGAAAAAATGCAGCAAAAATGATGCTTGACTACATTGAAACGGGGAGATTAGTGCCTAATATCGTTCTTCACACTCATTTCGTCGTGCGAGATTCGTGTAGATGAATCGAATGATAAAGAGAGGTGTTATCTTATGGGTTTATTTGATGCAAAGCCGTTTGTTATTGGGATGGTACATGCGAGAGCATTACCTGGCTCTGAGAAGTATGAACGAGGAAGTATGAGTAAGGTTATTGATAAAGCTATCGAAGAGGCAAAGATATTGGAAGATGGAGGAGTAGATGGCTTACAGGTTGAAAATATGTGGGATCGACCGTACAAAAAGGGAGAAGAGATTGGTTCTGAAAGTGTTGCTGCACTTTCAGTTGTAACCGAGGAAGTGATCAACGCGGTAAAGATACCTGTTGGTGTAAATTGTCACTTGAATGGAGGAGTCCAGTCTTTATCTATAGCTGTTGCAACTGGAGCAAAATGGATACGAGTCTTTTGTTGGGTAAACGCTTATATTTCAAATGTAGGCTTAATTGAAGGCATTGCAAATAAAGTTCTTACTCATCGAAGAATGTTAAAGGCAGAGCATATCAAGGTCCTCGCGGATGTACATGTGAAACACGGCAGTCATTTCATAGTAAATGATAGGAGTTTGGAAGAACATGCAAAGGATGCCGAAGATTACCTTGCAGATGCGATAATAGTTACAGGTTCTGCTACTGGAAGCGTTCCTATGCTAAAAGAAGTAAAGAGGGTGAAGGAAAGCGTTAACATCCCTGTATTTGTGGGGAGTGGTTTGACCTCAGAAAATATAATCAACTTCATACCATATGTAGATGGATGTATCGTTGGAAGTTATTTCAAAAAAGAAGGTAGGTGGTTCAACGAAGTGGATCGCGAAAGAGTAAAGGCTTTTATGAAAATAGTAAAAGAACAAAGACATTCTTAACTTTTCAAGGAGGCGAAGATCGTGAAAAAGAAAGGCATTTTAAATCCTAAAATATCAGAATTAGTTGCGAGAATGGGGCATGGTGATATGTTAGTAGTTACTGATAGAGGATTTCCACTTCCAATGAATCCAAGCGTAACTGTAGTGGATGTATCAGTCGGAGCTAATTTACCTGGGGTTGTAGATGTTTTAAAGGTTATTCTTGAAGAATTGGAAATAGAAGAAATCATCATTGCGGAGGAAACAGAAAAGATCAGCCCTCAGATTCACAAAGAATTTATGAAAATTATATCAGAAGTGAGAAATAAAGGAAATGAAATCAGAATCAAGGTTATTCCCCATATGGAGTTCAAGCATATGCTACTCAGAGGAGCAGAAGAGGGGAAAGAAGTAAAAGGAATGGTTCGAACTGGAGAGCTCACACCTTATGCAAACATAATACTTGTATCTGGAGTAACGTTCTGAAAATGAGGAAGATCTTTGTCCTTGGAGGAATAAATGCAGACATCGTGCTGGGAGTATCGATTTTGCCAACAGGAGGACAAACGGTCAAGGGCAAAACTTTATACATAAATCCTGGTGGAAAGGGAGCAAATCAGGCAGTATCTGCAGCAAGACAAGGTGCTAATGTTTTCATGATCGGAAAGGTAGGTAAAGACAGTTTCGCTTCATCGGCATTAGCAAACATAAAAGAAGCTGGTGTTCATATTGATTACGTTTACATAAGTGATCGAGAGAGGACGGGTACTGCATTGATATTCGTATCGGAAAGCGGTGAGAATATGATAGGCTTTTACCCTGGGGCAACCCAAACCCTCACACCTCAGGAATTAGATATAGTGTTAAATTCGGCTTCTCCGGGAGATATCTTTCTCAGCAGCATGGAACCAAAACCAGAAATCGTATTCTATTCTCTTAAAAAGGCAAAAGAATTGAACTTGATGACTATTCTAAACCCTGCTCCTGCTCATCCAATACCATCCGATATCTATCCTCTATTGGATTTCATAACACCCAATGAAACCGAAGCAAAAGAGCTTGTTGGGAAAAAATTTGATGGCATCGATGAAGCATTAGATATTACTGAGGAATTCCACAAAATGGGGGTCAAGCATGCCGTTATAACCCTTGGGGAAACAGGTTGTGCATTTGTTTCTGAGGAATACAGGATGAGAATACCATCTTTCAAGGTAGATAACGTGGTTGATACAACGGCTGCTGGTGATGCCTTTAATGGTGCACTCGCCGCGGCATTGGCAGTTGAAATGGATGTCGTAGATACTTTGAGATTTGCAAATGCTGCAGGGGCGCTTTGTGTAACTCGGCCTGGTGCACAGAACAGTATGCCTTATCGAAAGAATGTAGAAGAGTTGCTTAAGGAGGCAAAGGCAAGTGGACATGATCTTTGAAGTTAGAAACGTGAGCAAAAGGTTTCCTGGTGTACAGGCTCTGGATTCAGTAAACTTTGTTCTCAAGAAGGGAACTATCCATGCTCTCGTTGGAGAAAACGGGGCAGGTAAAACTACATTCGTCAACATCATCTCAGGCATTATTCGACCAGATAAAGGAGATATCTATCTAAAGGGAAAAAAGGTGAGAGTAAATACTCCAGCACAAGCCAGAATGTTGGGCATCAGTTTAGTCCCTCAGATTCTTAACCTCTGTCAGGATATGACAGTAGCTGAAAACATTTATATGGGTCAGGAACAAAAGTTCATGCATAAAGGGCTCATAGATTGGAAAAGTATTAATATCTCCGCTAATCGACTCCTAAAAGACGAATTGGGGGTAGATATTGATGTTACGAAGAAAGTTATGGGTTTGACTGTAGCTGAACAGCAGTTTGTGGAAATAGCAAAGGCCTTGTCTTTTGAATCATCGGTACTCATATTGGATGAACCTACTGCTACGCTAACGGAACCCGAAAAAGAGAGACTTTTCAAAGTTCTTCGAAAATTGGTTGATAAAGAAAAGGCAATCATTTACATATCTCATCGACTGGATGAGGTATTCGAGATCGCTGATATATATATGGTTCTTCGAAATGGTAGGGTTGTAGGTACAGGATCGGTTAGTGATATCACGAAGGAAAAACTTGTCACAATGATAGTAGGGGAAACCGTAAAGACTCTGTCACGAAAATCACTTGTCCAGAAGCCCAATAAGAAATGTGTTTTAGAGATGAGAAATGTATCTTTCGACGGGGTAAGAGATCTTTCATTCTGTTTAAGAGAAGGGGAAATATTGGGTATAGCAGGGTTGATAGGTTCCGGAAAATCTGTGGTAGCACATTTGCTTTTCGGTATTAACACACCAGATACAGGACAAATCAAGATAATGGGGGAACCTGTGGTATTAAGCTCACCTAACAACGCCATGCGATTAGGCATAGGTTTTGTCCCTGCCGATAGATTGCACCAGGCTATGTTTTTGCATAGAAGTGTTTTGGAAAACATAACTATTGCTAATCTGAAGCGATTCAAAAGGTTTGGGTTGATCAAGGTTGGTAAAGAGAAGGAAAAAGCTCATGAGGTCTCTCAGCGCTTGGAGATTAAGATGTCTTCCATTCGTGAGGATGTTATGTATCTTTCTGGTGGGAACCAACAAAAAGTATCTATAGCGAGATGGATATCGCGTACTCCCAGGATCATAATACTGGAAGAACCAACCCAGGGGATAGACGTTAAAGCAAAGGCACAGGTTAGAGAGATAATGCTGTCACTTCAAGAGCAAGGGATATCCGTTATAGCTATCTCATCTGATGTAGATGAGATCATCTCCGTATGTGATCGTGTAATCGTGATGTTTGATGGTAGAATAACCTCCATACTCGAAGGAGGGGAAGTAATCAAAGATTTGGTTTCTCGAGCAGAGTTGGGGAGGTACAAAAATGTGGTATAAGTTCGATCTGAAGGATATAGCAAATCTCGTGAGAAAATCTGGAGTATTGTTAGCGCTTATTGCCTTAGTGGTATTTTTATCTATCACCTCAAATGTCTTTTTCACCACACACAATATTTTAAATATTTTAAGACAGGTATCTGTGAATTTGATACTCAGTATCGGGACAGCAATCGTTATCCTTACAGGTGGTATAGATGTTTCTATAGGGGCGATCATGGCATTTTCTGCGGTCGTTGCAGCAAGTCTCATGAACTCGCTGGGAATACTCACTGCTTCGATATTAGGTATATTTATAGGACTTGGTATAGGAACTATGAACGGATTAGCAGTAGGAGTGTTAGGGTTAGAACCTTTTGTCGTTACCCTTTCAACCATGCTCAGTATCAGGGGATTGGCATATGTCTACACAAAGGGGTATCCTGTGAGTGATATCCCGGGAAACTATGCCTTTCTTGGTTCTGGATATGTGGGATTCATGCCACTACCTATACTCCTTTCCATATCTATTTTTATATTAGCTTTAATAATACTCAAGTATACCCCTTTTGGTAGGCATATATATGCAATAGGGGACAATGAAACCGCTGCAAGATTATCGGGTATAAATGTTAAGATGACCAAGACATTAGTATACACTATAAATGGTGGTCTTGCTGCCTTTGCAGGCTTGATACTGGTTTCAAGGTTGATTTCTGCTGTACCCACAGTGGGTATGAATGCACCTTTTGATGCAATAGCTGCTGTGGTTATGGGGGGTATTAGTTTGTCTGGTGGTAAAGGTTCCTTATGGGGTATGCTGATAGGTGTACTCCTTCTGGGAACCATAAGTAATGGTCTTAATTTGTTGCGTATTCAATCTTTTTGGCAAGAGGTCGTTAGAGGGATCGTAATATTCATAGCAATTTTGATCGATAGATTAAGAGTGAGTAAAAGACTTTGATACTTGCTTCTCTTCAGAGAAGCAAAATAAATCAACGGGAGGTTGGTAAGATGAAGAAGGTAGTTTTTCTTATGGTGCTGATGCTTTTAGTGGGAGCTGGTCTGTTTGCCGAGCAGATCGTGATCGGTTACGCGTGTAGGAGACTGACAAATCCATACTGGGTCATGACTAAGAATGGAGTTGAGGATGCAGCCGCAAAATATGGTGTAAAGGTTATCTTATATGACTGTCAGAACGATCCTGCTATTCAGAGAAACAACGTTGAAGATCTCATTCAGGCAAAAGTGGATGCTATTTTAATTACATCAATAGTTACAGGGAGTAGAGCATCTGGAGCCGCTGCTGATGCAGCTGTTAGGGCAGGAATACCAGTTATAGGAGTGGATACTTCTTGTGGTAGTCCAAGAGTTGCTGTTACCATAAGGACTGATAATGTTCTCGGAGGGCGCCTTGCTGGAAAGTATATAGCAGAGGAATTGAACGGAAAGGGGAAAGTTATTGTACTTGAAGGACCAGCAGGTGATACTAACAGTGCTTTAAGAGTAGGTGGTTTCAAAGAGGTCATAGCTAAGTATCCCAATATTAAGATAGTAGCTTCTCAACCTGCGGATTGGAGTAGAGTTAAAGGATTGAATACTATGGAAAATCTTCTCCAGGCTTTCCCTGATGTAGACGCAGTATTTGGTGCCAATGATGAGATGGCTCTTGGAGCGATCGAAGCACTGAAAGCGGCCAGAAAATTAAAAACTACAATAGTTGTAGGGTTTGATGCCACTCCAGATGCATTGAAGTCTATTAAGGCAGGTAAAATGAGTGCTACTATCCAGCAGCATCCATATGAAGAAGGTTACAGAGCTGTAGAACTCGCGATTAAGATATTAAGAGGTGAGCCGTTTGAATCGAAGGTAGTTATGAGACCATGGCCGTGGGGTATGGAGCATGCTATAGAAATTCCCGCAACACTAATAGATGCCAATAACGTAGATAAGTACCTAAAGTAAAGCCATATTAAAATTGCTTTAAGAAGCCTCCCAGAGATAGCAATCCTGGAGTCTCTGGGAGGTCCAACAACCATCGCTTATATTTTACACCATAAAGTTATTCTAATGAAAAATCAAAAATTGTAATATCCTCTTCTTCGGGAGATATTTTTCCTCCTTTCTTCAAAAGGTTTTTCATAATCCTCTTGACATGGTACACCTTTAACTCAATTTGCCAGACAAAAACTCAAAACTCCAACAATCACCGCAATTCTGGTGATTTTTTCAAAAAGACGTAATTACTACATCTTCGTTATCCGTTTAGGCGTCTTTATCCCCAGTTTCTTGAACAGTGCCCGATATCCTGTCCCAGTTGTTCTCCCAACTCCTTATCGCTAATGGATACTTCTTTCCCCATTTCTCTTTCATATTCATCAGATTGTTGAATCCCGCTTCTTGTGTCGGTGCCTTGTACACTTCTTTCAAGTCTCTCGTGAATTCCTTCAAGTCTTTGTACGATACGTATTTAACGCTGTTCCTCACCTGATGTACT
>QNAT01000057.1 GCA_003641555.1 Thermotoga sp. | reverse complement strand
TTTGGTAAGATATTGCTGTAGTTCGGAATCAGCAAAACATCATCAAAAGTCAGTGCTTTATCCATTCTTTACCTCCTTAAACTCATTTGCATTGATCGTGACTGAACAATAACCTTACTCATTCTATAGCGACTTCCATCTTTATCGTTATCTTCTTTTTCTCTCCACTGGCTATTTGGATTGTATTCTTCCAGTTGAACCAGTTCTCTTTCACTATTCTGATGCTGTGAATTCCCGGACTGACAGGTAGATTCGATATCGGAGAATTACCAACGTAAGAGTTGTCTACATATATCTTTGCGTTGGGAGGAATCGTTGCGATCGTGAGGTAAGTCCTTGCTGGTATTAATTGAACAGTTTTGACAGTGGTTACACCACTCTTTACCAGAACCTTAAAAACCTGGGATTCATAACCCTGATTAGATATTTCAACCATATGTATGCCAGGTTTTAATTTTCCAATGATTAGTGGCGTTACACCTCGAACGGTAGAATCGATCTTTACAGTTGCTCCTTTCGGATAGGATTCTATCTTTACAGCACCATAAGTGACCTGTGGTTTTATATTGCTCATTGCCTGGATCAACACCTTGACGTCTCTGGATTTCAAGAAAACATTTTGAGATGAAGGATAAACTCTTAAGACAAATGGAAAATCGAAGAGCCATTTTTGGGATGATATCTGTATGTATCCGGGATTCTCCGAAACGATCATGTTGGAATACACTCTCACTTCCCTTGCTTGTATAGGTCTTCCTTCTGGTCCTATGTAGTTGTTTGCTAAAACGATGATAAATGTTCCCTGGCCGTTCAGCAGTATTCTATCGCCATATAAAAAACGAGCAACTTGCCTATTCCACATAACTATCTTCGAATTTTGTTCCTTAGTAGATTTGTTTGGGCCAAGCGAGTGATAATTATCGTACATCGCAAAACGGCATTTCGTTAAGATATCCCTCGCATTTTTCGTCAGGGGAAGCAAAGTGATCTTTACACCATATATCGCTCTATTGTTGGTATAAGAAGGTAATGCCATCATGTAACCGAAAGGTAAAGAAGAGAAAACCTCCAGTGGTTTCTGAGTAGTAATTGATGTGAGATACAACTTGTTTAGTCGCTCAGAGATTGCTACCCGGGTAAGTGGCTTTGGATTAATGTGATTTTCTGCCTGAATAAAAATACTCGAAAGCAGTATAAAGCAAAATACAAGTAATAGAGATTTTCTCACAGTTCATCACCCGCCTTCTGAAAATATCCTTCCAAACGTGCTATCTTCCTCTTTATTTCTTTGACGAAATCTCCATCTTTTATGTAAGGCAAGTTTATATTAACATTTTCCAGGGCAATCTCAACAGCTGCATTGGCAAGGATAGAAGCGCTCTTCGCATCTGATACGGCATTTTTATTGCCGAATTCGATTACGTAATTTATATCTTTTTTCAAATAAGATACCCTCTCTGCCAATTGCAAAGGTACTTCTGCTGCCCTCTTCATTGCTTGCTGAATGATGAAATTTCTCTTCTTCTTTTCTTTTTCAGTCTTCTTCGGCATCTTAAACGCCTTCATAACCTCATCGAACGCATCGCAATCTTCTTCTATATGTGCTATGAATATTTTCATCTCTCTAATGGCATTTTCTCTGATCTCCGCAAATCTTTCCCTCACATCCTGCGATATATCCTTTTTCTTTAGCGTCAGTGAAGATACCATACCAACGAGTGCCATGGATAGGGCAGCAACTAAGGCACCTACAGCTCCTCCCCCAGGTGTTGGCATATCGGAAGCAACGGACGAAAGAAATTCTTCTACACTCATCTTACCGTAATCCATACTCATCATCTCCATTTCATCTCTTCAACGATCTTAACCCCTGCACTTGCCCCTATCCTGCTCGCACCGGCTTCTATCATTTTCAAAGTCGTATCGAGATCATGTATGCCACCAGCGGCCTTTACTCCCATATCTTCTCCAACGATCGTTCTCATCAATCGAACATCTTCTACAGTGGCTCCAGCGGTTCCAAAACCCGTTGAGGTCTTCACAAAAGAGGCACCTGCTAATTTAGATATAATGCAAGCTTCTATCTTTTCTTCCCATGTCAAATAGCATGTTTCTATTATTACCTTAACTACCGGAGAGCACTCCACCACAGCCCTGATCTCATCCAGGACGTATTCGTATTCTTTCGCCTTCAAAGCCCCTATGTTCATAACCATGTCCACCTCATCTGCTCCATTATTCACACTTTCTTTTGCTTCGGTTACCTTGACATGGAGTGTAGTTGCCCCTAATGGAAAGCCTATGACAGCAGCTATCTTTACCCCGGTATTCTTCAATTTCTCTTTTGCAAGAGGAACGAAATATGGATTGATGCAGATCGCACCTATTTCATATTTCCTTGCTTCATCACATAATTTTTCTATATCTTTTCTTGTTGCAAAAGGTTTGAGTTGAGTGTGATCTATGATCTCATTCACCCTGTTGACGGGCATTCCTTTCCATTTGTTCATATCATACAGTTCATACGGTTCATCCCTGTTCAACCGTTTGAAAAGTGTATTTATTACATCAATGTGCTCTTTCATCTTCATCACCTTCCTTACGAAGAAAACAGTACTGCGGCGTATCCAACGACCTTTGTCTTATCCCCTGTGATATCGCCACTTGTCGCATGCTTTAACAACCTGGCACCGGGAAATCCGTAATTCATCGCCACGCTAACTGGTCCATATCCGCACATCGTTACATGATTTTTCTTTATCTCTTCGTACATACCTTCCGTATCAAGAACCTCTATCTTTTCCAGGACTTTTTTATCTTTTTCCACAACCGTTTCATGGTCTTCGTAGTGATCCATATCCGATGATGCAACGATAAGCACCACCTTTTCCGATAGGATCTCCTTAAGGCACTTCGATAGTCCTTTTGCAACTCGAAGATGCTGGTCCATCATACATATAGGTACAATAGAAAATGAGTTGCCATAGATGTACTGTAAGAACGGTAACTGAACTTCTATTGAGTGTTCATATTTATGTGATAGAGCATCGAGAGATGCGAACTCGCAGTGGGATGCCAATTCATGAGTAATATCTGTAGCAACTTCTACCCTTCCTAAAGGGGTTACCCATGCGTCTCCATCGTAAACACCGATTGGTTTACCGTATCCTGTATGATTCGGACCTATTGCAACGACTATATCAGGGAAACCCATCCTGGATATCTCGAAATACGCATGGGATGCGACAGGACCAGAATAGATATAACCGGCATGAGGTACCATAACCCCGATTGAATTTTCCAATCTCTTCGATATGGGGAGTTTGGGCAACTCTCCCGGGCCATAAGGATTCAGAAAACACCCTTCGATCTGGCTTTTCAATCTTGAAGGAGAATTTTCATAAAAAGCCCCTGCTACCACTGAATATCTTTCTTTCATATTTCATCACCTGCCTTCTTTATTATTCTTAAACTCGATCACCTCATCTGCCATTTCAACTGCATAGCCAATGTAATCTGCGGGTTTCAACCGAATGAGTTTCTTCTTCCCTTCATCTGATATATCCAATTTTTCTATCTTCTTTATATACGTATCTCTATCCATCTCAACGATATTCTGAAACATGTTTCTCACTTCTTCGTATGCATCAGTCTTTCCCTCACATCTCATTTCCGTCTGTATTGCCTCCGCCAGAACCTCATAATGCCTTTCGAGTTCCTCTTTCAATCGTTCCTCATTCACCGATATCTTTGCCAGACCTTTTTTAAGCATCCTCATCGCCAGTGTAGAATGGGATAATGCCACCCCTATATTCCTCCTCACTGTACTCCCGGATAGGTCTCTCTGCATCCTCGAATGGAGTAGATCATCGGATAAAAACCTCAATAATGCATTCGCTATTTCGAGATTCCCTTCTGCATTTTCAAATTCTATCGGATTGAGTTTATGCGGCATTATAGAAGAACCCACCTGTGTTTTCGATATTTTTTTTATCTTCAAATAATCCAATGAAGTGTAAAGCCAGGCATCCTTTACGAGATCCAGAAGACAATTGTTGATTCTGCGTACATCATCGAGATATTCTGAGATGTAATCGAGGTTATCTATCTGAGTGGTAATTTTATTCCGATGTAATCCGAAAGAGGACACGAATCTATCGGCGAATTCTTGCCAATCGATCTGAGGAAATGTGAATCTCAGCGCGTTGAAGATTCCGACAGTACTGCCAAACTTCGTCTTAAAAACAAAATGTTTGAGTCTTTGAAATGTCTCCGATATCCTGTAGATGAAGACGGCGATCTCCTTACCGAATGTTGTCGGTACCGCTCTCTGACCATGGGTACGAGATAACATAGGTGTTGCCTTGTAGTCCTCTACTAACTTCTTCAGATCATCGAGAACCTCTTCGAGAAGGGGAAGATATATAGTTTCGTTGTATTCCTTAAACGTAAGAGAATATGCCACACTATTGATGTCCTCAGATGTTAGGCCGAAATGTACGTAGGGGGTCAACTCTCTATTCACTCTATTGCGTACGAACAGTTCTACTGCTTTGACGTCGTGCATAGTCTTCCGCTCGTATGCCTTCATTTCTGCGAATGCCTTTTCGTTCACATCGATCTCTTTTATTTTTTCTTTTATACCGAGCACTTCGCATAACGCCTTTAAGTATGCCATTTCTACTGTAACTCTCTTTTGAAATAGAGCTCTTTCTCCGAACAAGGTGGTTTCCTTTTCCAAAAGCTGAGAATATCTATCATCTAATGGGGAGATCATATTTCACCTCTATCTGCATGATACCTCAATTATATCATGGTTGTACCATGAGAAGGCGTCATCCCCTTTTCGTAGTGAAATTCTGGCATGATATAATTAAAATGCTATGGATAACCTTACTCCTTTGATGAAACAATATATGGATATAAAGAAAAATTATTCGGATGCCATTTTGTTATTCCGACTCGGCGATTTCTATGAGGCATTTTCATCGGATGCCAAAACGATCTCAAAAGAACTGGATATAGTTTTAACGAGCAGGGTAGGGATGCCCATGGCAGGTGTTCCATATCATGCTGTGATGAATTACGTACGAAAACTCGTGAATGCAGGTCATAAGGTGGCTATATGTGATCAGATGGAAGCACCATCTGCTGCGAAGGGACTCGTGAGACGTGAGGTCACTCGTGTTATAACCCCCGGTACTGCTATAGATGAGGAATTGGTAGAAAATAGCGATAATATATACACCCTTTCTTTTACAAGAGAGGAAGCGCTTTATGCCATTGCCTATGTGGACATATCTACAGGCGATGCCTTCACCACATCCTCTCAAGATGAATCTGCGGTATTCGACGAGATCGGCAGGATTGCACCCAGGCAGATACTTCTACCATCAACCTTCAAGAAGACAGAGATAGAAGCTGAGATAAAGGAATATTTTCCTGATACAGCGATGGAGTTCCTGGAGGATTGGTACTATTCGGACGAACAGTGTGCAGAGAGCATGAAGAAGATATTCAGGACCGGATTTACAGAAGAATTCGGATTTGATAAAAGCAAATTGAGGGCAATAGGCATGCTGCTTACTTATCTATTGGAAACACAGAGAAGAGATCTGAGCTACATTCATGCCTTCAGAGTATACAGGATCGATGATACCATGATAATCGATAGGAATACTCTGCGAAATCTGGAACTCTCTTCATTGATAAAGGTTTTGGATGAGACTGTTACTCCTATGGGAAGGAGATTGCTCAAGCGATATATACTCTCCCCCTCTACGAACATAATGGAGATAAACCACCGTCTCGATATCGTTGAAACGTTTTATAAAAATCGAATCCTTCTGGAGGAGATTCGCGAATACCTGAACACAGTAAAAGACATAGAGAGATTGGTATCAAGATTGAATTTCGGTACCATATCTCCACGTGCTATGGTAACATTGAAGAACTCACTGATGGTGATACCATCTCTAAAAAAAGCACTTCTTACCGATCGGATGTTATCACCTATAGGAGAACAACTGGAAGAGTGTCAGGAAGTGGTGAAGATCATAGAGAAAGCCATAGTAGATTCTCCACCAATAATTTTGAGAGATGGAGGAGTTATAAGAGAAGGGTATGATGCCGAATTGGATGAGATGAGAGATATCTTGAATGGTGGTGAGCAATTCATAGAAGAATATCAGGAAAGAGAAAGGGCAAAGACGGGGATAAAGAATCTAAAGATAGGTTTTAACAAAGTGTACGGTTATTACATAGAGGTGAGTAAATCACAGGTAGATAAAGTGCCGGAAAATTATGTAAGGAAACAAACGTTAGTCAGTTCAGAAAGATATATCACGGCGGATCTGAAAGAAGAAGAGAATAAAGTTCTGCATGCAAGAGAACGAGTGCTGGAATTAGAAGAAAGATGTTATCAAAAGGTGAGACACGAATTGATGAAATTTTCATCTTCTATTCAAAATGATGCGAAGATAATAGCGAAAATAGATATGTTATCAACCTTTGCCAGAACTGCATTGCAGTACAACTACACGCGTCCTATTGTAGATGAAGCGAGTACGATAGAGATACAGGGAGGAAGGCATCCCGTAATAGAAAGGAAGATAGAGAATCGATTCGTACCAAACGACCTTTCAATGGATAGTGAGGAGAACAGGTTCATTATTCTAACCGGCCCAAATATGTCAGGAAAATCGACGTACATAAGACAGGTTGCGTTGATAAGTATAATGGCACAGGCAGGTTCATTCGTTCCAGCAGATCACGTTCATTTAAGTGTAATAGATCGGGTTTTTACACGCATCGGTGCAAGGGATGATCTCTCTTCCAACAGGTCAACCTTCTTTGTGGAAATGGAGGAGACGAGTGATATATTGAATAGCGCAACGGAAAACAGCCTTGTCGTGTTAGACGAAATTGGAAGAGGGACGAGCACGTTCGATGGTATCAGTATAGCATGGGCAGTGAGTGAATACATAAACAATGCCGTTGGGGCAAAGACACTCTTTGCTACTCACTACAACGAATTGACAGAGCTTGCCAATTGTTATAAGGGGTTCAAGAATTACACTATATTGGTAAACGAACGTGGTGAAGAGGTCGAATTCACACACAAAGTAGTACCAGGTGCAACTGATAGGAGTTATGGTATAGAAGTTGCAAAATTGGCTGGCATGCCCGGCGAAGTAACAAGAAGAGCAAAAGAAGTTCTAAATACCATAACCGCAAAGAAGAGTTTGGATAAAGCCTTAAGGGTATTGAACGAAGAAGAAATGAGAGAATTGAAGGAAAAGAAAGTTAAAATATCCCGTAGAAAAAGGAGAAGGACTCCCCGAAACATACATCAAACTTCGCTATTCGATGTA
>QNAT01000056.1 GCA_003641555.1 Thermotoga sp. | reverse complement strand
GAAACGAACCAAAGAAAAAATCAAGGCTAGTACGAAATTTGCTAAAATTCTTCGTAAAAATGTTAAAAATGATAAACTCGCTTCGCTCAGACAGTATCATTTTCCTAACACATTTTTCCTCGAATTCCTTAACGCAAATTTCGTAATGCCGACTTAAAGTCAAAACCTCAATGGGACAATTTCATCTTACACCATACATACCCATAACCGTAGGGACGGGAGTTTACCTCCTGTCCGATTCGCCAAAGGCGAATGATATTATGGAACTTCGTTCCATCGGACAGGTTTAAAAACCTGTCCCTACAGCAAAATTGACAGGCCTGAAGACCAGTTCCTACGACTTTTTTGAAACGATCGTATCTTAACATCCTGTTTTCAAATACCCCTTTATGTTCGTTTCTTTTGTCTTGATACAAGTCAAACGAACCAAAGAAAAAATCAAGGCTAGTACAAAATTTGCTAAAATTCCGCGTAAAAATATTAAAAATGGGTGGACTCGCTTCGCTCATACAGTATCATTTTCTTAACGCAAATTTCGTAATGCCAACTTAAAGTCAAAACCTCAACGGGATACACTGTCTTTGTGGATCAATTTCATCTTACACTACACATACACATAACCGTAGGGACAGACAATTTCACTTCACGCTATACAGGGGTTTTTCTGATTCAGTCAAAGCTATCTTATCTGCCTCTAAAAATTGTTGTATACTATTTTATGTGAAAGATGTTCTTAATGGCAAAGAAGGGAGAAGGTCAATTTGTGTGCAAATGAGAGAAATAGGCCAACTGTTAAGGATATTGCCAATGCTTTGAATCTCTCTGTATCCACTGTATCTCGTGCCTTAAATAAAAAAGGCAAACTCAAGCCTAATACTATTAAATCGATAGAATATAAAGCTAAAGAAATGGGATATCTGCCTAACTATATAGCCAGGAGCTTGAAGAGCAATATTACCTATACTGTAGGAGCGATCATTCCAGACATTACTAATCCTATTTTCCCGAAATATGCGAGGGGTATATTAGATTCTGCCGTAAAGAAAGGATATCAGGTATATATGTTAAATTCCGATATGAATATAGAGAAGGAAAAAGCTGCGTTAGAATCTTTACTTTCCAAACGAGTAGATGGATTAATACTAACTTCGACTAATCTATCTGATAAAGAACTATCAGCACTAAGAGATAAAGATATTCCTTTTGTAGTCACAAGAAGGGAAATAAAAGTTCCCGGTGTTAGTTATGTAGATGTAAATAACTTTTACGGAGGATATATCGCGGGAAATTATCTAATAAAACAAGGAAGAAAGAAAATAGCCTTTATAGGTTCAAGATTCTCAGGAGAACCTGCTCAAAAAAGATTGAAAGGGTTTATAAAAGCAATTGAAAAATATAATATGGAAGTGGATAAAAGATTGATAATCGAAGGAGAGACATCGATTGAAGGGGGATATGTAGCTGCTAAGGAAGCATATGAAAAAGGTGCGGATTCTATCTTTGCATATAACGACATAATGGCTATTGGAGCACTTACATTTGCAAGTGAGCAGAACTTACGATTACCCGAAGACTTCTCTATAATAGGCTTCGATGATATTTACCTATCTTCGTTACCGTTTATAAAACTCACAACGATTAGACAGCCTATGTATTATATAGGCTCAAAGGCGTTCTCAGTACTCCTTCATCTTATGACTTCAAAGAATTTTAAGGCTTACAAGGTCTGGATTAAACCAGAACTCGTGATCAGAAAAACCGCGTGATTCCTTTCGATTTTAACATATATGTAATAAATATGTTATATTTCTGCAATGCAAACGATTGCTTTACATGCTACAATTGGATCGTTGTCTCAGGGAGAGTGTTTTTATCAATAAGGATGTTAGAGGAGATAAAAGATGAAAGTAATCCTTAAAGACTTAAGTAAACACTTTGGAAATGTTAAAGCAGTAAACAATTTGAATCTTGAGATAAATGATGGTGAGTTTATAGCTTTATTGGGTCCTTCTGGTTGTGGAAAAACAACTACTCTTCTGACGGTTGCTGGATTATACAAGCCAACCAGGGGTTATATTTACTTCAACGACAGGATCGTTAATGAAGTATCTCCCAAAGACAGAAAAATTGGAATGGTATTCCAGAGCTATGCCCTTTATCCACATATGACCGTTTTTGATAATATCACATTTCCTCTAAAGCTGAAGAAAACTCCCCGAGAGGATAGGAAAAGGAAAGCCCTTGATGTGGCCAGATTGGTTCATATTGAAGGGCTTTTGAATAGGAAACCTGCCCAGCTTTCAGGAGGACAGCAGCAAAGAGTTGCTCTTTGTCGTGCTTTAATTAAAGAACCAGAGATTCTCCTTCTCGATGAGCCTCTTTCTAATTTGGATGCCAAACTCAGAGCAGCGATGAGATCGGAGCTTAAAAGACTGCAAAAGGATCTGAGTATTACTACAATTTTTGTAACCCATGATCAAGTGGAAGCAATGACTATGGCTGATAGGGTGGCAGTAATGAATGAGGGAGTTCTTCAACAATTCAGCAACCCCGATGAGCTATACAATTATCCGAAAAGCCTATTTGTAGCAGGTTTTATAGGAAGTCCTTCCATCAATCTTATCGATGTCTCATTGGCAAGATCTAATGGAAAATTTTTCTTGAAAGGCAAAGGAGTTCAAATAGAACTCCCCAGAGAAATCAGCAGCAGGGTGGAAAGTAATTCTCTAAGTCCTCAGTTAGTATTTGGTATAAGACCTGAACATATCACTGTTAACCAGAAAAAAGAAGGTATAAAAGCAGAGGTATATGTGGTTGAGCCTTTGGGTAGAGAAAATTTAGTTACTATAAAAACGAGTGATATATCTCTCAAAGTACTCACTTCACCAACTCTTAAGATCGGACCAGAGGAAAAAGTCTGGATAGATTTTAATCTGGATAAAATCATGTTGTTTGATAAGGAGACGGGAAGATCCTTATTGCTGAGATAAATAGAACTGAAATCAACATGATATAAGTGGAATTCATTTAAGAGCCTGGGATATGACCAGGTAAAAAGGAGAGAAGACAGAGGTGTCTAAGAGCAGAAAATTATGGCTGTGAAGTGGGGTGAGTTATAAGGAAGATCAGCTATTCTGTTTTATTTAAAATCAAAAGGAGGTTTTAAAATGTGTAAAAAATTAACGATGATAGGGTTTTTGGTAGTGTTGATTTCTTTGTTCATTTCTACTGTTCCTGTTATAGGAGTAACGATTGAGAGTGAAAAAGTTTACGAATTAACAGCGAATATCATTGGTCCGGGACCGATAGGCACAAAGAAAGCAGAAAATATAGAATCAGCTGCTGAAGAGATTAATAAGATGTTGGAAAGCATGGGTTCACCGGTAAGAGTAAAGGTATCTGTGAAGTTTTCAACGCTGAAGTGGGGGCCGTTTGCCGACAAATTTTACATGGATTTCAGAGCTGGAAAAGCTCCTGATATTGTTAATTTAAGATGGGATCCTAAACTCGCAGATGGAAAGTTTATCATACCATTGGATAAGTATATTGCTATGTGGTGGGATCTTGATTTTTACGATTTCTACAGCAACTTGTGGAAAGGTGTGACATGGAAAAACAATATCTGGGGAATACCTAATGATATATGTCCTGCAGGTGTATGGTATAGAAAAGATGTGCTGAGAAAACTGGGATATAATGATGAAGAGATACTTAAAATGCTACCCTCAGATGGTAAAACTACGTTGAATAAATTAGCGGAGTTAGCCAAAAAGGCAGTGGATGCAGGTTTAGTTGAATATGGCATTCTCCACAGGCCGAGCAAAGGAGCAGGTTTTTACGCAACATTACTCGAGTTCGGTGTAAAATGTTACGATACCCTAACGGGTAACTTAGTCATCGACGAGCCAGCACTGCTTAAATTCTACAAATGGCATGCAGATATGGTTAAAGAAGGAGTGATCCCACCCGAACCACCCTCATGGAAGACTATACACGCCACTTTTGTTGAAGGTAAGACATTTTGTACATTGGCATCTCACGTTGGCACACCAGGGGAATGGAAGAAGAAGTATGGTTTAACAGATAAGGCTTTAGAAAACGACCTCGGTTTTCTTCCCTTCCCTCCTGCGGTAAGAGGAATCGAACCTACATCAGTTCATGAGTTTGCCCCATACCTGATAACTACTAAGTGTAAACATCCTGACATCGCTGCTTTGTTAATAATGTTCGCAACTTCACCACATGCCTGCGCTATACATTCTGCATATACGTTGCGTCCTCCTTACAGGGGATCTGCTTTAGAAGATCCATTGATCAAAGATAATGAATACATTCAGAAAACTGCTCCATCTGTAAGGACTGTTCAACCCGTTCCAGTACATCCAAACTTCTGGGATTATATGACCCGTGCATTTAATGCTCTCAAAGGTGTGGAAGCAGGTATAATTACTCCGACTCAAGCCGTTGATGACTTGAAATCTTTTGGAACAACTATACCGCATATGGAGTTCATTAAAAAGTAAGATGATCAGAAATAAAAGAGAGGGCTTATTCGATGCCCTCTCTTTGTATAGAAATGTTCATCTTAACAGGCTCTATAAACGTGATTTGTATTCTAAAAAGGAGAAGAAAAAATGGCAAAAGGTTGGTTAAAAATTCGTCCTCATTGGTTCTTTTTAAGCCCTGGTGTTCTTCTTATATCTTTTTTTTATTTTATTCCAGTTGTGCTTGTCTTCGTTATAGCCTTTACCAATATGGATCAGGCGTTTAACTGGCGTTTTGTGGGTTTAGCCAATTTTTCAAGATTATTTACACTCAGAGATCCATTAATACCCCGGATCATTAAGAATACCATTGTTTATATTGTTGGTGCACTACCTTTAACTATCATTGGAGCACTGTTAATATCTCTTCTTACTATGAGAGTTAATCGAACAGCAAGTCTGTTTTTCAGGGCAGTATTCTTCCTTCCCAGATTGATTCCACCTGTGGTCTGGGGCTTCCTATGGATGTGGAGCTTTGAAGGAACACGTTATGGAGTTTTCAATTCAATTTTAGGGAGTTTTGGCCTCCCTATTATTCATTGGTTCATCAAGTTTCCGATGCTCATCGTGATATTTGCCAATGGATTTTTAGGAATTTCATTAGCTATGCTCATTTTCACCTCTGCAATTGCATCTATCCCCAGAGATTACCTCTGGGCAGCGGAGATCGATGGAGCTTCTTTCTGGCAAACCTCAAGATTCGTTATAATCCCCTTGTTAAGATGGCCAATAATGACCATGACAGCATGGCATTTGATGTCTTTTATAAACTCATACGTATATATCTTTCTGATCACCGGGGGAGGCCCATATCATGCAACAGAGGTATGGGCCCTTTATGGATATAACACTGCATTCAAAAATTATCAGTATGGTTATGGAAGCAGCATAATGGTAGTACTCGTGGTAATTAACGTTCTCCTTCTCATAACCCTATTGAGGAGCTTTGGCATGAAAAAAATGATCGAGCGTTCGAGGATAGAAGCATGAAGAAAGTATTGGGTAAATGGACAATTTATATATCACTTTCTCTTATTGCTATTCCATTTTTAGTGATGTATATCGCCTTTTTCATGCAAGCTTTTAGTAAAGGAATAACATTGGGAGTCATTCCTCAAAAATTTGGTTTCTCTAACTTCAGTTTTCTGTGGAATCCAATTCCATGGGGTTTGGAGAGAACAAGTATATGGGGTATCTTTTTAAATACCGTCCTTTTTGCTTCCATATCAGGATTTGTAGTAACGATCGTGTGTACGCTGGCAGGTTATGCTCTGTCAAGGCTCGAGTTCCGCGGAAAAGTCTTTTTCTTATCTTTACAGTTAATGCTTCATGCCATTACAGGACAAATTCTTTTGATAGCTATATTTTTCTTACTGTTTTATACGAAACTCTTATATAAGATTCCAGGGGTTGCTCTGGCAAGGGCATCTTTAGAAATACCGTTGGGAATCTGGATGGCAAAGGGGTTTTTTGATACAGTACCCTGGGATGTGGAGAGAGCTGCTATAATGGATGGTTGCACACGATTCCAGGTATGGTATATGATCTTCCTTCCAATAATTAAGCCTGGTATAGGGGCACTTTTTATATGGGGTTTTCTGTTCGCCTGGCATGATTTCATTTATGTTTACACACTGCTATCGGGTACTGTGCCGCTGCTTTCGACCATGCTTCAGGGCCTTCTTGCAACCGAAGTAGTAGATTATGGGGTGATCGCAGCCCTTTCATTTTTTTACATGCTGCCGCCTCTGATCCTCTTTGTTTTCCTTCAAAAAGTGCTGATGAAAGCTCCTATAATGGGTGGCAAGGGAATAGCATGATAAACCATATACTCGTAAACAATTTCACATTTCAAGGAATATCTATAGGAGGTGCATTAAAATGAGGTATAAAATAGGTGTTAACTTACATCCCTCATCTCTTACAAGTCTTACAAAAGGCTTGGTTTCAATGTTGGATCTATTTCAAGAAGTAGGATTTGAAGTTGTAGAATTACCTGTGGATGGACTCCAGGTAATCGCTAATGGCATGTTGGTGGAAAAAAGAGTATCTATGATCAAGAGAATACTTGATAAGTATGATTTTGAATACTCCGTTCATGCTCCGAATTATTTAAATCTGATGGACATTCCGCAGATTGATTTACAGAGAGAAGTTTTTTCTTCAGTTATAGATTTCGCTTCTTTTATTGGTTCAGAGATGATCGTGTATCATAGTGGGAGGATGGATCATAAAGAAATTAAAGTGGATGCTGAGGAACAGGCAAAACGGGTGATGGAAATCGAAGTAGAAGAGTTATCTAAAATGTCAAAAAAGGCCGTCAAGGAAGACATTTACATAGGTGTGGAGAATGCTTGCTCAGTGCTTTCAACATTTGCCAATTTCGAAAAGCGCTTGCCTGAACAAACCCTATTCGATTACGGAGCCAATCTCATAAATTTAAAAGAACAAATAGAAAGGGTTAACAAGCAAAATGTTGGAATTACCTTAGACCTTGGACATGCGTATATATCCTCTAAACATCTCAGATTCGATTTCCTTGAGCAGGTCAAATTGATAGCAGACAAAGTTATACATGTACATATACACGATAACTTCGGTAAAGTAGAAAAACCCCTGGAAGATCACGTTAAATTGCTTCCATTTGGATTTCATGACCTTCATTTACCTCCTAAGTGGGGTACTGTTCCGCTTGAGCGTGTTTTGAAATATCTGGACGTTCAGAGATATATTCTTGAAATAAGACCTGTATGGGAGGCATACAGAGAAGCGAAAGAAAATTTGGAATTTCTGCTATCTCAGTATTCTGTTCCTGCAGAATCTTCCATAAAGATAAGATATCGAGAGTGAGGT
>QNAT01000055.1 GCA_003641555.1 Thermotoga sp. | reverse complement strand
GGCACAATCTCATATACCTGGCAAAATAGAGAAGATGGACTGCTTCATCTGGATGCGGAGCTGAGATACGCTCTGGGGGGAAGCACATTTGTGGTTGGTAAGGCCGAATACGATAAATTAAGTGATGAAGA
Source organism: Thermotoga sp. (assembly GCA_003641555.1). GTDB lineage: Bacteria > Thermotogota > Thermotogae > B3-G13 > B3-G13 > B3-G13. Next base: position 7,292 of record QNAT01000055.1, on the reverse strand, counting down.
CATCACAAAGAATAATCCGGGCTCGGAGGTGTATAAACACGAGGTGTATGAATACGATTACCCTTCATATCGTAGTTCTTCACACGATCTATTGGACCTTTCGGGTACTTTCTATCAAGACCTGGGTTTTCTGAAGATCGGCATAGGAGGCAGGTACTACAGGTATCATTCTCCTTATAGTTATAAGAAAACTATAAACGGAACGGAAACTACTTACGAGCTGTCATACACTTCCTATGATCCTTCTTATACGAGCTGGGATCTCGATACCATCGATCAAAGTTATGATGTGCATGGAGATTTCTATCTACCTTCTCTTGGGCTGTGGGGTAAAGATGTCAAATATTTTCAGGACACCTGGATACGTGAGGAATACATCACACCCACCGCAACAATGGAACCTGTAAATTATGAAGAATACTTCAAACCTTCTGAATACCGTGCTCGAGACGATAAAACAGGGTACAGCGGAAAGGTCGGTATAGATCTCAGTCTCGGTACAGGTGATACCATCCTCACACCTTATGTCTACTTTGATAATTCAAAAGGCTCATATGAATCTTACGTGCATCGTTTTTCGGGAGATAAAAGTGCATCCGATATAACATACGAGATCAAAGACATCACTCCTGGTGCAACGATGTACATGAGATCACTGGATGTAGTGATGGATGGCTCCTACAAGATGTATAACGAAAATTATGTTGAATGGAGCACAGATAGCACTGGTACACCCGTTACCTTCGATGCATCGGGTGCAGTATATTCGGGCTATAAAGTGGATAGGAAGGTAATGTATCTATCCGTGAGAAAAAGATTTCCGTTCGACAGTTTCTATGTTATACCAGGGCTTTCTTACGCGAGAGACGAATACGCGAAAAGAGGAACGGCATACGACAGGGATAATAAGGAATTGACAGGTGATAAATACGAATATTATGGAGCTCGAGATGAAACGACCACCACCTATAGTATCTTTCTCAACGTGAGGAAGGATTTCGGTAATGATATGAAGTTCGGTGCTGATATAGGAGGCGCATACAGGAATTACGATAGAAAGACATATTCCACTTCTGATTCCACGGTTACATATACCGAGAATTCGAGCAATGGATTCTATCTTCTTTGGCCTCATTCCAGGCTCTTTGTGAATATGAGGTTGTTGAAACATCTGTTTATCTCTGTATCAGGCAGTTTTAATCTGGATTCTTCTACTAGCTATCCTGAAAAGTTAAAGAGTAGTGATGAGTACACGAGTACGGGTGAAATAACCTCGAGCGGCTGGACACAGGTAGATCTTGCTGTGAAACTGAAATACGAGTTCTAACGAGAGCGCATAAAGGCCGATCTTCTGATGTGTTTTTGACGTCCCATCTTTTTGATGGGACGTTCGTTATTCTTTCCCTGAATGAGCAAGTAATATGCCATAGTCTACCTCGAGGAAGGCGATATCTGAGAGGTACATCGAAAGCCTACTTAAAACGAAGATCGATTTGCTCACTCCAGAATTCATAAGCCCTTACATCGAGAAATATGTAAAAGAAGAGATCGTATGATATACCAATCTCACTCTAAAAAGAAAATCATTCACCTTCGGTGAATCGGACAGGGACTATAAAAACCAGGCCCCACGATCTTTTTGAAACGATCGTATTTTAACATTCTGTTTTCAAATACCCCTATATCATGTTCATTTCTTTTGTTTTGATTACAGTTCAAAAGAAAACAATGAATGACCCTATGGTTTGCTACAGGGTCATTCATTGTAATACAAAATCGGACAGGATATAAAATCCTGCCCGTACGAAATAACAATATAAACTTTCTCAGGGGGAAAATAGGATTTACTTTGGCTTATCCAGGATTTCTTTTACCAACTGATTGACTATCTTAGGATTTGCCTTTCCTCTCATCGCTTTCATTACTTGACCTATGAAAAACGTTATCGCTTTTGTTTTACCTCCCTTGTATTGTGCCACGACCTTAGGATTTTCTTCGATTACCTTTTCTACGATCTTCTGTATTTCATCTGTATTACTGATCTGTTTTAATCCTTCCTTCTCTATGATCTCCCCTGGCATCATCCCTGTTTCAAATGCCTTTGCTAATACTGATTTTGCCGCACTTTTGGAGATCATCCCCCTGTCTATTTCAGTGAGTAATCCAATGAGATGTTTTGGCGTCACTTTAGCATCGTTTATTTCGATTTCTCTGTCTTTCAATTCCTTGAGTACTTCAGTCATTATCCAGTTGCTGACTTCCTTGGGTTTATCGTAATTAGCGCAGCACTCTTCGAAAAATGCAGCGAGTTCCTTAGTCGAAACGAGGATAGAGGCATCATATTCTGGTATGTTATATGTTTGCACAAACCTTTTCTTCTTAGCATCGGGGAGCTCAGGAAGTTCTTTTCTTGCATTCTCGATATATTCACTCGTTAAAACAACGGGGGGAATATCTGGTTCAGGAAAATAACGATAATCATTTTCTTCTTCTTTGCTTCTCTGGGATATTGTTTTCTGTAACTTTGAATCCCAACCGCGAGTTTCACGAATTACATCTTTATCTCCTTCAAAATATCCCTTTAACCTGCTTGCTTCATACTCAAGGGCACGTTCAACAAATTTGAAGGAATTTATGTTTTTAACCTCTACGCGAGGAGTGACATTACCTGTTTCCGGGTCACGAAGAGATATATTTGCATCACATCTAAGAGAACCTTCCTCAAGATTTCCATTACACACTTCAGTGTATCGAAGAATGTTTCTCAGTTTTTCCATGAATATCTTTGCCTCCTGTGGAGAGGACATATCAGGTTCTGTAACGATTTCTGCAAGGGGAACCCCTGCTCGGTTCAAATCAACAAGGGAATACTCAGCAGTATCTATCTTATCTGCCTGGTGCATCAATTTTCCAGCATCTTCCTCGAGATGTAATCTGCGTATCCTGATCTTCTTTTCGCCTGTGGAGGTTTCTATTGTTAAGTAACCATGCTCTGCTAATGGATATTTGTATTGGGTTATCTGATATCCCTTGGGGAGATCCGGATAGAAATAATTCTTTCTATCGAATCTGGAATAAAGATTTACGTGACAGTTGATGGCTAAGGCAGCTTTTACTCCAAATCTAATGGCTTCTTCATTTGTAATGGGTAATGCCCCTGGCATGCCCATGCATACGGGACAGACATTCGTATTAGGCTCATTGAAAGCGTATTCAGTAGAACAACCACAAAACATCTTTGTCCTCGTCAACAACTGAGCATGGATTTCCAGCCCAATTACGATCTCGTATTCACTTGCCATACTTATCACCCAATTCCTTATCTAATTTCTTCATACCTCCTGTATAATCAAAATTTGCCATCCGTTCAATAGCGTATGCCAGATTTAAGACCTCTGCATCCTTGAATCTATTTCCCATTATTTGCATGCCTATCGGTAATCCCTCAGCTGTACCAATGGGAAGGCTTATAGAAGGAATACCGGTTAAATTAGCCGGGATGGTGTAAATATCCTGTAGATACATCTGTAATGGGTTCTCTACCTTTTCTCCTATCCCAAAGGCTACAGTTGGAGTAGTTGGACCTATTATGAAATCATATTTTGAAAAGATATCGTTGAATTCTTTTATCAGTTTTGCTCGGGCTCTTTGTGCCTTCTCGAAATAAGCTTCATAATAACCTGCACTCAAGGTGAACGTACCTATCATTATCCTTCTCTTGACTTCGGTGCCGAAGCCCGCATCTCTCGTCTTCATATATTGATGTTTCAAAGATGCATCACTTTTGCTCAAGCCATATCTCACACCATCATATCGAGATAGATTTGAGCTTGCTTCTGCAGGAGCTATGATATAATAAATAGAAACTGCATAATCTATTGTTTTCATAGAGACCTCTTCTACAACGACTCCTTCGCTTTCGAGCATCTTGATGATTTTTGTGATCTTTCCTTTTATAGCGTTGTCCAGGGCATCCGATATGAATTCTTTCGGAAGGGCTAACTTAAGACCTTTTATCGGTCTGCTAAGTAATTTTGTGAAGTCCCCCATAGAATAGTCCAGACTTGTCGAATCTAAATTTTCTTTACCAGATATTATGTTAGAAAGTTTCGCTACGTCTTCTACGCTTCTTCCAAATCCCCCTATCTGATCGAGAGAAGAACCAAAGGCAACCAAACCATACCGTGATACAAGGCCATATGTGGGTTTAAAGCCAACAACACCACAAAATGCAGCAGGCTGCCTTATAGAGCCTCCTGTATCAGAACCGAGTGCTAATGGGCATTCTCCTGCGGCTACAGCGGCGGCAGAACCGCCACTTGATCCACCTGGAACTTTAGAAAGAGACCATGGGTTATGCGTTGGGAAAAATGCAGAATTCTCTGTTGATGATCCCATTGCAAACTCATCCATATTGGTCTTTCCTATTATGTAAAAGCTATTTTCCTTTAGTTTTTTGATAACAGTGGCATCATAAGGGGCTACAAAATTTCTGAGAATCTTAGAGGCACAGGTTGTCTTCTTCCCTTTAATGAGCATGTTATCCTTTATCGCTATCACCCTGGGTGTTGTGCCGAATTGCTCTTCCCTTTCATAGATTTTTATGAATGCCTTTACTTTATCTTCTACTCTCGCTATCCTATTATAAAATGCATCCAAAACTTCATCGGGTTTTATAAGGCCTTTTGATACATTAGCTTCTATCTCAGAGTATGTCATCTCATGTATCTTCATTTCTATCTCCTTTCTATTCCCACCGCAACAAGTGTAATACAATCACTTACGGATTTTCATTCATGTCCATTTATGTTAATTCGTGGCTAAATAACTTCATCTGTCTCCAAAATTGTGATATCCAGTTCTATCCTTTCCAGGTATACCGTGATATGGAGGTTTTTTTATAGGTATCTCGCTCGTACGACGTCTTGGATTAATGGAAGCAAGGACGAGTTCATCCTTCAACAATTTGTCTACACACTCCTGAACAGTGTTATCTTCACTACTGTAAACCGTTATCCCATTTCTTTTGAACGCAGGGATCATTCTTGGATTTATACTCTTCACGATCAATGACTTTACTTCATTTACCTTAAGGAAGTGAGGTATATCTCCTGGAGATCCATGTTTGGCATATAAGGACTCCAGGGAGTTGACATTTCTCACCTTTCCATCTCTAACATCAAGTATTACAAAGACTTCTGCATTACCCAAATTATCGCTTATTTCACTTTCCATCTCCTTATATTCATGTGATGGTATTGCTACACGCATTGTATCTCACCCCTTTTAACCCTGAGTAATCACTCGATAGAGTGTTGATGCCTTGTTAGCAGGTACATTACCATTTGGGATCTCTATTATTTCTATCTTCATAACCTTTTCACCAAAGTGTATTTCCAATGCATCTCCGACTTTCACTTGTGTACCAGGTTTCAAATATACACCATTTCTTATAACCCTCTGATTATCTGCCAATTTCTGTGCCACAGTTCTTCTTTTAACTATTCTCGATACTTTTAAAAATTTATCCACTCTCATGGATCAACCTTATTCACCTTTACTTTTTTCATCCTTTTTAAACCTTCACTCCACCTTCCACATATATCTCCCCATCTTGCTATCACTTTGTTACCTTCTTTTATTTCGTATACCTCGCAATTATTTGGACAGGCATTGCAATAAAACGTACGGGTTTTGTAGTTCGTTCTTGCCACTCTGAATCCTTTGAATGCCGCTTCTCTCGGATTTTTTTCTATATCATGTTTTGCCAGAAGAGCAGCACCTATAGCGCCCATTATTTTGTTATTCTTTGGGATAATAACCTCATGATTCAAAGTTTTCTCAAAAGCCTTTTTTATGCCAATATTTTCTGAAACACCACCTTGAAATACGAATGGAGGTAATAACTCTTTACCCCTGGCCACGTTGTTCAAATAGTTTCTGACAAGCGCCTCACATAATCCACCTATTATATCCTCAGTGGATGCTCCCATCTGCTGCTTGTGGATCATATCCGATTCTGCAAAGACCGTGCATCTCCCTGCTATTCTAACAGGGTTATCTGCCTTCAGTGAATAATCACCAAATTTCGTTATATCTATTCCCAATCTCTCCGCCTGATGATCCAGGAAAGAACCTGTTCCTGCGGCACAAACACTGTTCATTCCAAAGTCGATCACGATCTTATCTCTGATCAATATGATCTTCGAATCCTGTCCCCCTATCTCGAAGATGGTTCTGACCTCGGGCACCTGACGTATAGTAGCAAATGCATGAGCTGAGATCTCATTTTTCACAAGATCGGCTCCTACAACTACACCTGCTAAGTATCTCGCACTTCCAGTCGTACCCACCGCTGCAACATCAGGTTCTATCCCTTTATCGTTGAGTTCTTTCTCAATTTCACCAAGACCTCGTTTTATCACTTCTATAGGATTACCCTTTGTTCTAAGATATCTCGAAGTTAGGACATCTCCTTCTTCATTTAGAATTGCTATATCAGTACTGACCGAACCAACATCTATACCTAAAAGCATCTTCATACTGGAACCTCTTCTTTCTTATTCGAAAGTACACTTGCCTGAACTTTCCTTCCTTTTTTCCTCTGCCATAATAAGTCCACGAATGCCTCCAATCTCGTTACAATGCCAGCCTCTCCAGTTTGCTCATCGAAGGTGAGACTCAGTACGGGTATATCATAATCGTGTGAAACAGTAGCCAACACCTGCTTTGCCACTGTTTCTGGTAAGCAACCGAAAGGAAGCAAATGAATGACCCCATCGAATCCATTTTCCTTATAGAGTATTGTGTTCATTATACTCTCCTGTCCATCACCTCCTATGAAGTAATCCAGATAACCTTCATTTATCTTTAACATTTTCTTTTTGTGTTCATTGCGATGCATAACCCTATCGTACGCCCAATTCGTAACTCTCAGTGATCTATCAGTATCTACCCCAAGATTTGCCAGTTTCTTCTCCACATTCAGGTTGTTATCATGGTCCATGATTATATATGCCTCACCTATCAAACCTATCTTCAACGTTTCTTTATTCTCATCATATTCAACATTGTTAAGGGTATCCATTGCCTTTTTATATGCTGATTTTATTGCCTTTAAGCTGTTCGAAGGGGCATTGTATAATATCTTCAGCGCCTTTTCGAACGCTTTCTCTCCCTCTCCCTCCGTTAACTCTCTTGCCATGATATAATAAGCCTTCTTTTCTATCAGTTCTGTGAAGTATATTTTATATCCAGCATTTACAAAGCCCTGCATCAATTTCCAGGGAGGG
>QNAT01000054.1 GCA_003641555.1 Thermotoga sp. | reverse complement strand
GCCGACTTAAAGTCAAAACCTAAACGGGATACACTGTTTTTGTAGATCAATTGTCAATGGCCTTGAGCGGATCAATTTCCCTGGGCACTCTATAATCAATTTATAGTACCTTATACAAATGGGAAGAAATCCCTCGAATTGAACTTATGATTTTTCAAAATCGTAAAGATCTTCGCAATGCTTGGTATTCTTACACCTTTCCATCCTCTATAAAACCCAAAAGGGTCTAAATGAATTGCAGGAATGCCAGCTTTATTTGCACCGAGTACATCTATATAGAACATGTCTCCGATATAAAGGGCGTCTTCAGACGCGATTGAAAGGTCATCGAGTGCTCGATTAAATATTCCCACATCTGGTTTTGATATTCCGATTATATGAGAATCGTAAATTTTTTCCATAAAACCTCTCAATCCAGTTTCATAAAGTATGCTTTCAGCTCGACCATCCGAATTAGATATGACAGACATTTTGTATCCTTCATTTTTTAATCTCTCGAGGGTTTTTCTTATCCATTCGAATGTGTAAGCCCACAGGCTTTTCTTCTTATTCTCAGATACAGCCTCCTCTATTATGGAATTGAGTTTTTCTTCTGAATCGATGAGATCCTTTAGTGTTATTTTAAAAAATGAGGAGAGGAAGTTTTCTTGCTTTGGTTCTTCATTTTTACTCAGTTGTAGATCCACTAAATAGCCAACTTCGCAGGCTTTTTCGAATAGAATATCTGGATCAATGTTAAATCCATATTTTTTCACGAGACTGGATAACCATTCGATATTTGGAAAGACTAAAGTCCCACCTTCATCAAATAAAAGATATGGTTTCATAGTGTCCTCCTGAATTTAATCATTTCTTTTTTCGCTTTCTCAAATTATTATTATACAACGTTTCTATTTGGACTGCTTTTTATTGAGATGATCCAGCCCTTGACTTTTTTGATCGAAGATCATATAATTACATTTGTAATTACAAATGTAATTACTGGGCTCCTCGCTGCTGAGGAAAGTAAAATAAATATGGAGGTGGATAAGTTATGAGAAAGACCCTTTTTACTGTAATCTTAGTGATGATCCTGATGACTGCCACAGTTGCAATGGGAACTGTTGATCTGAAAGGAACAAATATTTACGTAGCGATCAGATCGTTACCCGAAACAGATTTCATAATCAGTCACACATCTGAGTTTACAAGACAAACAGGAATCAAAGTTCACTATGTTCTATACCCTGAATTACAATTAAGAGAAAAAGAGGTTATGGATCTGGTCAGTGGGCAGGGAGCATACGACGTAATTGCTCTCGACTGTGTATATGTCAGTGAATTTGCTGGAAAAGGATGGCTTGTTCCTTTGGATGATTTACTAAAACCAGAATATGATACAGAGGATTTCATGACCAAGGTACTCGATCTATTCAGACATAACGGAAAACTTTACGGTCTACCTGTTTACTCTGAGATAACCCATCTTATGTACAGAAAGGATATCTTTAAAGAAAGAGGTATCAATGTCCCTCAGACATTTGATGAACTGGAAAAAGTTGCTGCACAGCTGTACAATCCCCCCAAACTTTACGGGATTGCCATGAGAGGACTTCGAGGCGACGGTATGAACGTCTACACCTGGGCAAGTTTCTTCAGAGGCTTTGGTGGAAAGTTCTTCGATAAAGATTGGCATCCGATCTTCAATAATGAAGTTGGCGTTAAGGCAACAGAATACTATGCTGATCTTTTAAGAAAATATGGTCCTCCTGGAGTATCTTCCTACAGTTGGGATGATGTTCAATCCGCTTTTACTTCTGGTATAACTGCTATGATAATAGATGCCAATAACTTCATGACGAGGATCGAAAATCCTGCCAAATCGAAGATAGTTGGTAAGATCGGCTATGCACTTATTCCTGCCGGTCCTGCCGGTAGATTCCCAGGAATATATTCAATGGGATTAGGTGTTAGCGCAATTGGGGCAAAGACAGAAAGAGAGAAGCTTGCGTCAGCTGAATTCGTGCAGTGGGCAACATCATATGATATCCAGCTTGACAGCGCATTACAACTGGGGGTCGTGAGTTCAGCCAGGAGATCGGTTTTCAATAATCCTGCGTTTATAGCAAGATTTGACAATGTAAGTTACCCGGGATGGAGATCTTCTACAGTTAAGAGTTACGAAGTAGCCATGCCACAATTTAGACCCCTCATTCCAGAGTGGAGAGAATTTGGTAACCTTCTTGGTATAGCCATCGAAGAGGTGATCTCTGGCCAGAAGTCAGCAAAGGAAGCACTTGATTGGGCAGCAAAAGGGACCGAAAGGATTATGAGAGAATCCGGAAAGTTGAAGTAAGTCTTAAAAGTAAATTATATATATTAGAAAGGGAATTACCATGAAAAAGCAGCGAGGAGCTTTATTCTTATTTCTTACACCTGGCTTCTTGGTTATGTTCTTCATAGCACTTGTACCTTTTGCTTTTGCTATATTCATGAGTTTGATAAATCTCAACGTGATGTATAGTTCTAAACCTCATTTCGTTGGTTTAGAAAACTACATAAATCTTTTCACCGACAGAAGGGCATTAAATGCCTTTAGGAATACGGGGATCTTCGTTGGAGTAGCCGTTGGGATCGAGTTCATTATCGCTCTTCCTATGTCATATATCTTTTACAGTACGTTTAAAAGAAGGAGAATGAGAAATCTAATAATGCTGCTTATTGCGTTCCCAATGATGATCCCAAAGGTTACGAGCGGTCTTCTCTGGAAATTCTTATACAATCCTCTTTTTGGCCTCGTTAATTATTTTCGTTCTCTAATTGGTATGCAGCCGTTCGCCTTTCTTTCAAATCCCACCACTGCTCTTATTTCTATCGTACTCGTTGATATCTGGCAATGGACACCCTTTATGATCCTTATTTTGTTATCTTCATTGGAAGCACTTCCAGAAGAACCCTTTGAAGCAGCAACAATAGATAGAGCTAATGAGTTTCAAAAGTTTTGGTATTTAGCGGTACCGATGCTACGCCCGATATTCTTCGTGGCAGTGATATTCAGAGTGATAGATGCTCTCAGAACGTTCGATACAATTTATGTTATGACGAGTGGAGGACCTGGAATCGCTACTGAGACAGTTGATATATTTGCCTATCTTATAGGAATTTCCCAGGGAGGTAGACTTTCTTATGCATCTGCAGCTTCGATTATTCTATTGATAATTACTATAATTATTTCAAATGTGATCACGAAATACCTTTACAAGGAGGATATAACCGCATGAGGAAGAAAAAAATACCGTTTATAATTATAATTATATTCTATTTCATTATTCTTTACCTGCCGATCTACTGGTTATTTACAACGGCATTTAAAGAAAGAATAGATATAGTAACGGCGCGCCCGAAGTTTCTTTTTCGACCAACACTTTCTAATTTCAAGTGGATTTTTTCTTTCTCACAGGTTACAGATAGCATTACTAATAGTTTAATCGTAACGATTGGAAGCGTTACATTATCCCTTATTTTAGGTTCTCTTGCTGCATACGCAATATCAAGATTCAGGTTTAAGGGTAGAGAAGGACTGAGAAATTGGACTTTAACTGTGAGAATGATGCCTCCAATTGCTGTCATTCTCCCCATGTACATAATCTGGACCAGATTGAATCTCTATGATACGTATTTCTCTTTGATAGTAACATACCTGGCAGTTTCGCTGCCATTGGTAATCTGGTTGATGGTGGGATTTTTCAACCAGATACCACAAGAGATAGAAGAATCCGCACGAATAGACGGTTGTGGAATTTATAAAACTTTTCTATTTATAGCCCTACCAAATGCAATACCGGGAATAATCGTATCTGCTATACTCTCATTTATATTTGTATGGAATGATATGTTTTTCGCCTTTGTTTTGAGTTCGATTCACTCAACGTTTCCGGTTGTAATTACATCTATGGCAACCACAGGCCTGGAAGTCAGATGGGGTGAAATGGCCGCTATGGGTGTGCTTTCGGTTATACCTGCGCTTGTATTTGCGATCTTTGCGAGGAATCTTTTGATAAAAGGATTCCAGGGACTTTATGCGGGAAAATAATGTAAAGGAGGTATATTGTTATGAAAGCGCTTGTTATTGAAAAACCAGGTTCGCTCAGAGTAACAAATGTTCCGAAACCTGTTGTAGAAGATGTAGGAGAAGTGATCGTTAAGGTAGAGGCATGTGGTATTTGTGGAACGGATATTCATATATTCCACGGACTCGAATTTGCGAGATATCCAGTTATACCTGGACACGAATTCGTGGGAACTGTGGTTGATCTGGGAGAAGAGGCAAAAAAGAAGTTTAAAATAGGTGAGCGAGTTGTTATCGATCCAAATCTTTCCTGTTTTTATTGTGAGGCTTGTAGAAAAGGGATGATCAATCAGTGCGAAAATATGATCAATCAGGGAGTAAACAAAGATGGAGCCTATGCAGAATACGTTAATGTAAATATGAAGCAATGTTATAGAGTTCCTTCAGAGATGAGCAGCGAAGTGGCGGTACTCGGTGAGCCAATGTCATGCGTACTCCATGGACTCGATAGAGCAAAAGTGATTCCCGATGAACGGGTACTTATCTTCGGGGCTGGGCCCATTGGAACATTGATGTACAAAAGCCTGCATGATGTGAGAGGTGTTAGTAACGCCGATATGATAGAGATAAGCAGAGAAAGGATCACAGCTGCCAAAGCAGCTGGTGTTGAAAGTATTTCAGATGTTGTCAAAGATAATGCTTATGATGTTGTCTTCGAGGCAAGTGGAAATCCAAAGGCATTTGAAAAGGGAGTTATGCTTCTGAAACCTGGTGGAAGGCTCATTCAGTTTGGGGTGGCCGATGAAGATACACTTGCAAATCTTCCACTTTATGAAGTCTATCGTAAAGAATTGAGCATACTGGGAAGCTTCGTTAATCCATTTACTATGTCTCGAGCCCTGGAAATCTTGAGAGCGCATGAGGATCGGTTTAGAGGTATAGTCAGTAAGAGCATTACTTTAGAAGAAGCTGCAGAAATATTAGATGGGAAGATAAGCACAAAGAGATTTCTAAAAGCCATGATCAAATTTTGAGGAGGAGGAATAGATATGAAAAACGAAGGTTGGTATTTCGAGGACCTAAGAACCTTTAAGAGAGTTGATAATCCTGTTCCAGAGCCACTGCCAGAAGAGGTAGTTATTGAGGTAGGGTATGTTGGTATTTGTGGTTCAGATTTGCATGCATATACTGGAGAACATCCATTGGTATCTCCTGGCAAGATACTCGGTCATGAATTTACAGGAAGAATCACTAAAATTGGGGATGAAGTGAAAGATTTGAAGATCGGAGATAATGTCGTTGTGGAACCTTCTATTAGTTGTGGTACCTGTTACAATTGTACGCATGGAAGATATAATATATGTAACGAATTGAAAGTCATAGGATGCGTTGGGCATGATGGAGCTTTCCAGCATTTCGTTTCCGTCCCTGCACAAAAAGTCTATACGCTTGGGGAATTCTCTATGAAGTTGGCTACGTTAACCGAACCTTTCGCAGTTGGGGTGCATGGTGTAAGAAGGTCTTCGTTTAAACCGGGTAATGAGGTTCTTGTGATCGGGGCAGGGCCTATCGGATTGTTCACAGCGATATTCTTGCATTTCTCTGGTGCAAAGAAGCTCGTGATCATAGATCTTATCGATGAAAGACTCAGATTCGCCAGGGATTTGATACCAGGAGCGATTACGATAAAGCCCGAAGAGTTTAGAAAAGATATGTTTACTTTCGAGGGACCAGATCTGATCTTCGAATGTGTTGGAACTGATGCGACGATGAATACGGCAATAGAAAGTGCGAGAAAAGGCACAGAAATTCTACTCGTAGGTGTTCCGCCGGCGATCTCAAATGTTAAAATGATCTATGTGCAGGATAGAGAACTGAAAATAACTGGTTCTCTTATGTACGTGAAAGAGGATTTCCTTGTAGCAATGGATTTGCTTGAGAAAGGCATGGTTGATTTTGATAAGATCGTAACAGGCGTTTATGCTTTCGATGAACTGCCAGAAGCCTTTGAATATACACTATCGAATAAAGCGAAATGTATAAAAACGCTCATAAGAGTTGGAGATTTTGTTGATTGAAAAATAAAGAGGTGTAAAGTGGTATCTTCGAAATTGTTTCAAAAATTGTACTTGATAGCCCATAAGTATTACGTTGAGGAGAAAAAACAGCAAGAAATTGCAGATGAGTTACACATAAACAGGGTTCTCGTTAGTCATTACCTCAAGCAAGCCCGTGAAATTGGAATTGTTGAGATCAAGATCAGAGGAGAATCTACTGAAATTAATCTAATTAAGAACAAACTAATAGAAACCTTTTCATTAGAAGATGCAGAAATCGTTTCTATGCCGTTTCGCGGTGTTAATGATCATTACCTGACAACCAGCTGGACACTTATGGCAGAAAAATTGGACAAGTTTCTCCAAAATGATGCAGCGATTGGAGTAGGTTGGGGAAGCACCTTAGAGGCAATTTCGAATAACCTTAAGCCTAGCAGGAAACTGGAAGAGACTGTATTTATACCACTTACAGGTGGTACAAATCAGTTACCCCCGTACTTTCACACGAATAACTTTGTGAGATGCTTTGCTGAAGCATACGGAGCAAAGGCTAAATTTCTATTTGCTCCTTTTGTCTTCGAAAGTATATCGAAGATCGAATCTATTGCTTTATCCAAAGATGTTGCTGAAATAATGAATTCATGGAAGAATCTGGATATTGTTATTTCAGGAATAGGTTGTTATATAAGAAAATCACCTCTATTTCAAAAGAATATCCTTGATGGAAAATATTTGAAGAAAATTCTTGAAAAAAATGTTGTTGGTGATGTAATGACTCATTTTTACGATGAGAATGGTGATTTCGTTGATCTAGAAATATATAACAGATTAATGAATATATCTCTTAATGATTACCTTAAGACAAGAATTAGAATCGGTGTAGCAGTGGGTTTCAATAAAGTACAAGCGATAATTGGGGCCCTGAGAGGCAAGATAATAAATGTTTTGATAACCGATGTGGATACAGCTAAACTGGTGTTGAAATATCAAAATAATTGATCGAAAAGCGGAGGATTATAAGATGGGAAGTATTTGGACGATGGGTGAAATACTCGTAGAAATAATGCGTCCAGGGACAGAAATGCCTTTTCATTTAACTGGTGAATTTGTAGGTCCGCTGCCAAGTGGGGCACCGGCGATCTTCATAGATACCGTTGCTAAACTTGGTCACAAAGCCGGCATAATAGGGGGTGTGGGCAATGATGGCTTTGGAAGAAATGTACTCGAGCGTTTGAAAAGAGATGGTGTTAACTGCGAGAACGTTCTCGTAGTCAACGATAAAGCTACCGCAGTCGCATTTGTCGCCTATTTTGAAGATGGGTCGAGAAAATACATCTT
>QNAT01000053.1 GCA_003641555.1 Thermotoga sp. | reverse complement strand
GTCTGGTCCTGGTGGGCTCTTATACTGATGTACGTAACCATTGCCATAGGAGTGCTCATTCCCATAAAAGTACCTGGAATAGGGAGTGGTGGTCCTGTAGTCACATGGCTCATCATCATGATGGTTTACATCTACATAGCATCCACTCTTCCAGTAGAAACGTTACTCCAACCTCGCGATTACATAAACGCACACGAATTAATAGTGGCTATGGGCCTTATATTCCTGGGGGCTATCGGAGCGGTCATTGCATCTCCCACGCATCTGGCTATCGTTGCTCCCGCGGTGAACTTACATCCTAAGGGCGCCCCACCACTTTGGCCATTTTTATTCGTTACAATTGCATGTGGTGCTATATCCGGCTTCCACTCACTCGTTGCCTCCGGGACAACATCGAAACAGATCGACAAAGAGTCAGATGCAAAACTCGTTGGTTACGGTGGCATGGTGAGCGAAGGTATATTGGCTGCTCTTGCGGTCTTAGCAGTTGCGGCGGGAATAGGGATCGCAGCGGGTGGAAAATCGGCTGGTATCGCTGCATGGAATTCTCACTACTCCAGCTGGGTAGCCGCAGCAGGGCTCGGTGCGAAGATCAGCGCATTTGTTGGGGGATCGGTTAACATGCTGAAATACATATTCGGCTCCAGCAAATATATGACAGACCTCGTAGCAACTATCATGGGTGTGTTCATTGTCAGCTTTGCAGGGACTACACTCGATACGGCAACTCGTGCACAGCGTTACGTGATCCAGGAATTCGGGAAGGATCTCAACGTAGGATGGCTTCAAAGGAAACATCCTGCGACACTCATAGCGGTTCTCAGCGCGTTTGGGCTCGCAATGGTGCAACCTAATGGAAAGGGTGCTTTGATCTTATGGCCTCTGTTCGGCACCGTAAATCAGTTGTTGGCAGCACTTGCCCTCTTAGTCGCAACCGTATATCTGATCAGAAAGAAATTACCATCGATCGTGGCATCGATTCCCATGATATTCATGGTGATAATGACCTCGTGGGCCATGGTATCGAACATCAGGAATTTCCAAAAGGCTCACAACTGGTTGTTGTTCATCATCGGATTGGTGATCTTCATGCTGATGATATGGCTTATCATCGAAGCAATAATTGCTATAGGGAATGCAAAACGCGGAAAGAAAGTAGAAGGTGTCGAAGAGCTCGGATAGTTTCATTTTATAGATTATCCTACCTTTATACCACTGTATCCCCTTCTTAAAGAGGGGGATACAGTGGTATAATATAAAAATTACAGGAGGAGAGATGAGTTTAGGCGTAGGGATAATAGGTTTGGGAACAGTAGGGGGAGGAGTATACAAATTACTTACCGAACATCGTTTTCAGAAGATCCATTTGGTAGGAGTTTATAATCGTTCCAAAAAGAAATATCACCTGTTAGATATAAAACCATCTTTATGTTTTCCTTCATTAGAGGCTCTTTTGACTTGTGATAAAATAGATGTGATTGTTGAGACTATCGGTGGCATTGGTACGGCTAAGAAGATCATAGAAAAATCTTTGAGAAATGGTAAACATGTTGTCACAGCAAATAAAGACCTGATCGTTGCTTATGGAAAAGACCTCTTAAAGATAGCTGTTAAAAACGGCGTTAGATTGGAATTCAGTGCGAGTGTATGCGGTGGCATCCCTGTATTTTCTAATCTAAGGTGCTATCGTTCTGTAGATAATATCCTTTCTGTATATGGTATATTCAATGGAACCACGAATTTCATATTATCGCTCATGTCTGAGAAAGAAATCAGCTTCGAGAAGTGCCTCGAGATCGCTCGTAATAAGGGTTATGCAGAGGCAAATTCAGAAAAAGATATAGAGGGTTTCGATGCGGCCTATAAACTCGCCATCATTACATGGGTAACATACGGATATTTACCTTCTTTAAATGAATTTTCGATCAGGGGGATAAGCAGTATCACAAAGTCGGATATAAAAATGCTTCATACTTTGGGTTATGTGCCAAAACTCATCTCTTATGTGACAAAGAATAAGAAACGAGTGAGGCTTTTTGTCAGTCCTATGGCAGTGAGAAAAGATTCTCTACTCGCTAATATTAATGGAGAAAATAATGCAGTGGTTATAGAGAGAGAATACGTTGGAAGGAGTACCTTAATCGGAAAAGGTGCTGGTAGGTTTCCCACTGCTGCGGCTATTGTTTCTGATATTATGAATATTGCAGATGGAGAATACATTTTGGAAAATCGTTTTGAGGGCAGTAATGGAATTAGCAATGTTGAGATTCCATTCCCATATTACGTAAGGATAACCGTAAAAGATGTTAGCAATGCAAGTGTTAACCTTGCTCTCAGAGAGGGAGGGGTAAGAGTCAGGGAAATAAAACGAAAAACCATATCGAAAGAATTGGCGTCTCTGGCTATAAAGACTTCCTTTGTAACTGAACATAAAATAAAGGGTGCGTTGGACGGGTTAAAAACACATGATTGGTTTATCGAATTGAACAATCTTATGCCTATATTCGACCCGAAGATCTCCGAAAGAAAAAGACGAATAATCGTTCAGAAATTTGGCGGGACTTCTGTTGAAACTGTGGAGCACATAAAAAATGTAGCAAATAAAATAGTTAAGACTAAACATAAAGGCAATGACGTTGTTGCAGTTGTATCTGCGATGGGAGGTACAACCGACGACCTGGTTAATCTTGCACATCAGGTCACGAATAAGCCCGATCTCAGGGAATTAGATGTATTACTTTCTACAGGAGAACAGGTTTCGATGTCGTTACTGGCTATGGCGATACAAGATATGGGGGAAAAAGCAGTATCTTTTACCGGCAGTCAGATCAGCATTATAACGGATAAAAGTCATACAATGGCGAAAGTAATTGGTATGGATGACCGAAAAATAATAGAGGCATTAGAAGAAGAAAAAATCCCCATAGTTGCTGGCTTTCAGGGCATAACTCAAGAAGGCGACATAACCACACTCGGCCGCGGAGGTTCAGATATAACTGCTGTAGCGCTGGCATATATCCTCGGTGCATCCAGATGTGAGATATACACGGACGTGGAGGGTGTTATGACGGCCGATCCAAAGGTAGTTCCGAATGCGGTTGTTATAGACGAATTGTCTTACGATGAGATGATCGAGATGTCATATCACGGAGCTTACGTTATGCAAGCGAGATCTATAGAATTTGCCAGGCGCTATGGGGTAGAAATAGTTGTTAGGAATAGTTTTTCTGATTTTAGGGGAACGAAAATAAAGGAGGAAAATGACATGGAAGAACCTATTATCAAGGCAGTGGTTCATGATGTGAATATAGCAAAGATAGTTGTGGAAGATGTCCCGGATCAGCCCGGAATCGCCGCTGCTTTATTCAAAAGATTGGCTGAAGTACAGGTAACTATAGATATGATAGTACAGAGCATGCATCATGGTGGGAAAAATGATATAGCATTTACTATTAACAGAGATGACCTTAAGAGGGCTAAAAATGCTTTGAAAGGATTCAAAGAAGAGGTTGAAGCAAGGGATGTCGTTTATGAAGAAGGAGTAGCGAAGATATCACTGGTGGGAACGAACATAGTTCAGGACCCTAAGATAGCAATGGGTATGTTCGAAAGTTTGGCTAAAGCCAAAATAAACATAGATATGATAAGCAGCACGGGAAGTAAAATATCTTGTATAGTCGATGAGAATAAGGTAAAAGAAGGCGTACGGATCGTACACGATCATTTCAAATTAGGTGAGCGATAGTCATTACTATTATTTTATTTAACTGTTCAGCCACGAATTAACACAAAAAAAGTTTAGCGATTTTACCAGATTTAAAGATTGACCTGCTCTCCTATTTTGTAATATAATCATATAGGATTTCAAGGCCCCATCGGATAGTGGTGAGTCCATCTGGTTCTCAGCCAGAAAACCGGGGTTCGACTCCCCGTGGGGCTACTTGTCTTTGGGAGATCGTCTAACGGTAGGACATCAGACTCTGGATCTGATAGTGAAGGTTCAAATCCTTCTCTCCCAGCTATTTCCAATCATTTTGAACATAAGGACATGTCTTTAAGTCTGATATTGCAAATGATAAATTTGAGATAAGGAGATGGTAATAATGAAGAAAGTGAAAGTAGTAGTAATACTGGTAATGCTATTGATGTCTTTGGGGGTTCTCATTAATGCAGGAACTGTTAATAAGGATTATCAAAGCCCAATAGTAAAGGTAGTCAATCTGGCTTCACCTGCGGTTGTCAAGATTGAAACCGTAAGGACTCGAACGTTGAGTTATTATGACCCGTTCTCTGAGGATTTCTTCAAGAGATACTTTGGTTTTCCTTTCGGTGCTCCTCAGGTACCTCAAAGGCAGTTCAAACAAAAGGTGAAAGCACTTGGCTCAGGCTTCATCTTCGATGAGAAGGGATATATCTTCACGAATGCCCATGTAGTGGAAGGTGCTGATAAAGGAGGGATAAAGGTTATACTGCTGGATGGCAAAGAATATACTGCCTCGTTAGTGGGGATTGATACGAGAAAGGACATAGCGATAATAAAAATAGACCCGCATGGAAAAGGTTTGCCAACTGTGGAATTGGGAGATTCTTCCAAACTCAGCATAGGGGAATGGGCAATAGCGGTAGGAAATCCCCTGGGCTTTCAACATACCGTAACCTTTGGAGTTGTAAGTGCCCTCGATAGAAAGATACCCAAACCGAATAGCAAAGAATATTATTATCATATGATCCAAACAGATGCTGCAATAAATCCCGGTAACAGTGGTGGCCCACTTTTGAATATTCATGGGCAGGTTATAGGTATAAACACTGCTATCGTTGTGAATTCAGAAGGCCTGGGTTTTGCCATTCCGATAAATACAGCAAAGGACCTTATGAACGATCTGATAAACAAAGGAAAGGTTATCAAGGCTTTTCTGGGTGTTTCAGTTCAAGATGTTACTCCCGACATAAAAGAAGGTTTGGGATTGAAAAGCAACAAAGGAGCTATCGTAGTTAACATAGTTCCAAATTCTCCTGCTGATAAGGCCGGGTTAAAATACGAAGATGTGATAATTGCAGTTGATGATCAATCTATTGGTGATGCTGATGAACTCGTTGATACGATCCAATATAAACCAGTGAACTCTACCGTAAAGTTAACTGTGGAAAGAAACGGAGAAGATATAAACCTTTACGCCACATTGGTGGAGAAACCAAAGAAAACTAAGGTAGCAGTAGGAGGAGAGGAAAAATTTGGCATTGTCGTTACAGCCTTAACGGATGCATTAAGAGCTAAATATGCGATCCCCAAAAACATACACGGTGTGATCGTTTTGAGTGTTAAAGAAGGTAGTCTGGCACAAAACTTGCAGATCCAGGTTGGAGACGTGATCATGAAGATCGGAAGGAAGAGTATAAATAATCTTGATGATTGGCACAATACTACGGCAGCATTGAAAAATGGAAGCAAAGTGGTTTTGTACCTTTACAGTAATGGTAATCGATATTTACTCACGTTTACCTATCACGAATGATCTGAATAACCGATTTAGATGCGATCGTTTCAAAAAAGTCGTAGGGACAGGTCTAAAGACCTATCCCTACGAATAACGATCCGATACCTTTTACAGCTATGAGTAATGTTAGATTGGTGAATGATGTAATTCAACATTTAACATCTGTTAAAGTTTGTGATGATTAGTGCTAATTTGTGGCTGAATGGTTATATCGTCCCTTCAAAAAAGTAAAACTTATGATGGCCGCTGATATCAGTGAAAGAATACTCGCCAGGTAAAATGGACCATTGGAACCCATATTACTGATCCAGATCGAACCTGCTATTGGGCTCGCCAGGAATTTCCCTATATCATTCATCGTATTGTAAAAACCCATGCCAATACCACGTTTATCTTTTGGTGTTAACTCTGCTACCAGAGATTTTCCAACTGCCATCACCCCGGATTGGGTAAAGCCATATATGATGATGAGAAGCCATGCCCACATCATTCCTTTGAAGAGTGTAAATCCTAATGCCATAATGGCAAATGCAATTTCGCCTATCAAGAATATTTGCCATCTTCCTATGGTATCAGCTAATTTTCCACTTATAAATGAGAATAAAGAGTAACTGATATTAAAGATCAGATATACGAAAATAGTCTTTGCGATCACTTCTGGAGTATTTCCCTTTGCTCCTCCCCATCCTATCATCTCTTTTGC
Source organism: Thermotoga sp. (assembly GCA_003641555.1). GTDB lineage: Bacteria > Thermotogota > Thermotogae > B3-G13 > B3-G13 > B3-G13. Next base: position 1,242 of record QNAT01000053.1, on the reverse strand, counting down.
CTTCAATAGAAAGAACATATAGCTGAAATTCGCAATAGCGTAAATGAAAACTGCCGTGATGAAAAATTTAAATCTCCAATCTATACCTTTCAAATCAAACTTATAGCCTATTCTTTTCCTGGGAGAAAGAGTTTTCTTTTCGGGTTCGTTCAATAAAAAGGTTAAGAGGCTCCCACCGATGCCAGGTACGGCAGCAAGCCAAAAGAGTAATCTGAAATCGGTAGAATGGGAGTAAAGTACGAATAGCAGAGCTATCAAAGTGCCTATGGATGCACCGATCTTATCCATACCCTTTACAAATCCGAAGGTCCTTCCCATGTGAGCCTTCCTGGCAGATTCTGAAAGAAGAGCATCACGAGAAGACTTTCTTATTCCATTTCCTATGCGATCCCCAACCCTTATCAACATTACGCCCTGCCATGAATTCACGAGAGCATATAACGGCTTAACTACATTTGAAAATATATATCCAATAATTATGAACCATTTTCTCTTACCGTATCTATCAGAAAGCCAACCGAAAAAAGTCTTCAATACAGCAGCGGCAAAATCACTTACGCCTTCCATCACACCTATGAAGATCCCCTTTGTGCCTAAGAAAATCAAGAACAAGGGTAATACAGAGAGTATCATCCTACTCGATATATCAGTTAAAAGACTGATAAAGCCGAATAAGAAGATATTGCTCTTTTGCTTACTTTTCATCGTTTTTTCAAATTACTCCTTTCCAATCTTAGTCTATCCTTGATTTATGAAAAGCGAATTCCTCTTGACATTTTATCATAACAAGAATAGTCATATAACTCAAGAGGTTGTAAAATGTCAATCCACCAATCTATTACCTCTGCTACATTATGCCATCAGGAAAATATTTGTCGATCAATTTATCCAGCAGCATTATGTTCATTTCTTTTGTCTTGATACAAAAGAAATGAACCAAAGAAAAAATCAAAACCTCAACAGGACACACTGTCTTTTGTGGATCAATTGTCAATGGCCATGGCGGATCAATTTCATTTTACACTATGCATTCTCATAACCGTAGGGACGGGAGTTTACCTCCTGTCCGATTCGCCAGAGGCGAATGATATTATGGAACTCCGTTCCATCGGACAGGTTTAAAAACCTGTCCCTACGACTTTTTTGAAACGATTGCACCTTAACATTCTATTTTCAAATACATCTGTTTTGCAACACCCTGTTATGTTCATTTCTTTTGTCTTGATACAAAAGAAATGAACC
>QNAT01000052.1 GCA_003641555.1 Thermotoga sp. | reverse complement strand
TTCACCCATTGGGTGAAAGGAGATATATGATGGGAAATTACTCGTTATAAAAAAGAACCTCCTGGTTTCGTGTATAATATACCTAACAAACAGGAGGTTTTTCTCATGAAGATCATACACCTGAAGAGGGCAAAAATGGAAGTCACTCCATTCGGGAGTTTACTCTTAGTTCATGATTTCATTCGCAACATAGGTTTAGAGGCATTCGTGAAGGACAGATTCCCTCCACCTGGTTCCAACAGAGGAAGGTCTCCCTGGCAATTCATCCTGCAGGGAGGGCACTTGCATTTCTCAAACCTGCCTGTGCGGAGAAGTTAAAAAGACTCGGACTGACGTTGAAATATTTGAGGTCAGACAGTAGGCAGATGTATTCGATTATTGTGAGGCACATAACAACGTTATGTGATAGGAACAGGCGATGTCTTGCCCCCTGGATTCGGTTAGGATCGGAAAAAGGAGGTGAAAAAGAGAGAAAGATGAATGGCATTTAAAGGCCCTTTTGAGAAGAGGAGGGAATAACGTTTGGGAATTTGTCGATTTTGTCAAAAATAATGAATATTTGCTGAGATGATTTCGGAGTTTTATTGAATTTTTGAAAGAGTGCAGACGAATTTTATGGGTTTATCCTCTTTTTGGTTTCTATATGGGATTTTAGGGCAGCCATTCCTTTGTTGACACATCCAGTATAAATTATGGTAGAATTATGAGGATGTCTTCGAGCTATATTACCTGTGGATTGAATCTATGGTAATTTAGCCGATAGGGTTTAAGGGGAAACCTTTAAGCCTCCCGTGTTTGGAAAGGAGACAGGATTATAAAAACCAGTGTTTCCTGATGTCTTGAGTCGGGTTACCATATAATAGATAGATATAACAAACATAAAATAACTCCGGTTTTTTAATCCTTTTCTCTTCTCCAGACCGAATTAAAAATAGCAAAGGAGCGGTTAAAATGAGAAAAGGAAGAGTTTTTGTGATTATTTTATCCATTTTACTCATGATTTTAGTAATTGGGGGAACGGGTTTTGTTTATGCTAATAACGGTGGTTTTACTGGTAAGATAGTGATCTTTCATGCAGGGTCGTTAAGCATTCCCTTTGATGAGTTAGAAAAGGCATTTGAAGCCAGATATCCTGGTACAGATGTGATTAGAGAAGCAGCAGGAAGCAGGACTACAGCACGTAAAGTAACAGATCTAAACCGCAGGGCAGATGTAGTAGCTGTGGCTGATTATACGGTTATTAGAGCTTTGATGATGCCAGAGTTTACCGATTGGTATATCAATTTTGCTACCAATGAGATGGCAATTATGTACACTTCTCATTCCAGATATGCTGATGAAATTAATGCGGATAATTGGTACAGGATCTTACTCAAACCAGGTGTGGAATATGGTCATTCTGACCCAAATTCCGATCCCTGTGGTTACCGCAGTCAATTGGTCTGGAAACTGGCAGAAAAATATTATAAAGAACCAGGATTATACACAAAGCTGGTTAAAGGTTGTCCTCTCAAAAACATCCGACCCAAAGAGACAGATTTAATAGCTCTGTTGGAAACAGGAGAGTTAGACTATATATTTATTTATCGTTCTATAGCTCAACAACATAATTTACCTTTTGTAGAATTGCCCGAAGAGATCAGCTTAAGAAATGACAAATACTCTGATTTCTACGCTACGGTCAGTTTTGATGTAAACGGGAAAAAACCAGGTGAGATGATCACCAAGATCGGTAAACCCATGGTTTATGGTGTTACCATTCCCAACAACGCTCCCAATCGGCGAGGAGCTATTGCTTTTCTAAAGTTTCTGTTAGGTCCAGAAGGACGAAAAATAATGAAAGAGAATGGACAACCACCCATTATACCAGCGGAAACTAATGATGTTAGTAAGGTACCGCTCGAATTAAGGCCACTGGTGAAAGAAGGAAAACATAATTAAAAAAGCCTGGTTTTACCTGTTATTAAGTGTAATGTCACTAATAATGCTTTTCTTCATCGCCGCTCCGATTATCAAACTGGTGACGGCATCCAGTCCCAGTGTGATCGTTGACACAGTTAAAGAAAAAGAAGTATACAATTCGATTACGCTTACCTTTGAAGCATCGTTGGTAGCGACTTTGATTTCTCTCGTACTGGGTATACCTCTGGCTTATCTCCTGGCCAGGGTAGAATTTCCCGGGAAATCTCTGATAGAGGGAATTATAGATCTGCCAGTAATTATCCCTCATTCAGCCGCAGGCATTGCCCTTTTAACCGTTTTTGGCCATCGTTTTTTCCTGGGGAAATTGTTTGGCTATATGGGAATAAGATTCGTAGGAGAATTTTCAGGTATTGTAATCGCAATGATGTTCGTCAGTCTATCTTATCTCGTTAATGAAACCAAAGAGGGATTTCGTTCGATCGATGTCAGATTGGAGAAGGTGGCTAGAACTTTGGGAGCTTCCCCCAGTCAGTCTTTTTGGCGAATAGCTTTACCCCTGAATTTTCATCACATTATCTCTGGAACATTGATGATGTGGGCAAGGGGAATTTCTGAATTCGGAGCAGTGGTTATCCTTGCTTATCATCCTATGACAGCACCCATACTGATCTACGAAAGGTTTACATCTTTTGGGCTGAAGTATTCTATCCCTGTAGCAGCAGTAATGGTATCTATCAGTCTGATTATTTTTATAGTGTTGAGATTTTTGAACAAAGGATTTAAATACGAATAAAGGATAATCATATGATTAGAATTAAGGATTTATGTAAACGATTAGGAAATTTTAGAATTAAGGATATCAATTTGGAAATATTTGAAAATGAGTATTTTGTAATTCTGGGGCCAACCGGGACAGGAAAAACAGTCCTTTTGGAACTGATTGCCGGTTTACAAAAGCCAGATAAAGGTGATATCTGGTTTGACGGGAATAGGGTTACCAATTTGCCTCCAGAAAGGAGAAATATTGGAATGGTTTATCAGGATTACATGCTTTTTCCACACCTGAATGTAAGAGAAAATATTCTCTTTGGCTTAAAGGTAAGAGGACGCGATAAAATAGCAAGAAATGAATCTTTAGCGAAAATAGCGAGACTGTTTGGTATAGAAAAATTGTTGGAAAGAAAAGTTAAAGCATTAAGTGGGGGGGAGCAACAACGAGTAGCTATTGCCAGAGCTTTAATAACCTCCCCAGGGATATTGCTTTTGGATGAGCCCTTAAGTGCTCTTGATCCCGGAACCAAAGAAAAATTCCTGGGGGATTTAAAAATGATCCACAGTGAACTGGGGACTACTACTCTACATGTTACCCATGATTTTAATGATGCTTTTACTTTAGCCGACCGAATAGCCGTTATATCTGATGGAGAATTGGTCCAGATAGGTTCACCGGAAGAGATCTTCCAGCAGCCTGATTCCAATTTCGTAGCCGAATTTGTAGGAGTGAGAAATATTCTCCAGGGTGAAATAATCGAAGACGGTGAGGATAGTATAGTGCGAGTTGGTGATAGCATTAAAATCGCCGTGGTGACTACCAAAAAGGGTAAGGTTAATCTGGCTATTAGGCCAGAGGATATCATTATTTCTTATGAACCATTTGTATCAAGCGCTCGTAATTCTTTTCAGGGTAAGGTAGTAAGAATTCGAGATAGATTATCTTTGGTAGAGGTGATCGTTGATATCGGTATTAAGCTTACTCTGTATATTACCCGACGGTCCTTAGAAGAAATGAAATTGAAGTTAGGAGAAAGAGTTTATTTGACTTTTAAGGCTTCAGCGGTTCATGTATATTAGTATTGTCTCAGAAGATCTGTGGGACTGGTCTTCAGATCTGTCCGATGGAACGGAGTTCCATAATATCATTCGCCTTCGGTGAATCGGACAGGAGGTTTTTGAATTTTGCCGTAGCCTAAAAGGGAAATATAAAGGAGGGAAAAGATGAAGATAATTGTGATCGCGGGAAAGGCCAAAGGTGTTGGAAAAACCACTCTGGCAAGTTATATCATTAGAAATTTGAAGTGCAGAGTAGGGGCTGTTAAGACCTCCATTCATGACGATCCAGGGGATAATATAGTTACTGATGACCCTGATATCATTAATGCCGAAGGAACTGATACTTCAATTTTTGTTAGCAGTGGGGCTGACAGGGTGATCTATTTAGCAAGCGATGACGAACATTTGCACGATAGCCTGGATAAGGCAAAGGGATTAATAGGAAATGAAGATTATCTGGTAATTGAAGGGAATAGAGTACTCGATTATCTAAAAGCGGCTCTGACGATTTATATTGCCAGGAAAGGTGTTGAGACTAAAGCCTCAGCCGTTAGAGCAAAAGCGAGGGCTGATATTATTATAGATGCCGATGACCTGTTTTCCATTTTATCTAAGGAATCCACCGCAAAGGAGATACCTTTTGTGGTAAACATCGATCATATCCCTTGTTACAAAGCACATTTGATCGCTCATGCCCTGGGAATGACGATCTTTCGTATAGGAAAGATAATCGATGAACAAGGGATTAAAGTTACCCACTGTCAGTTAGGATTATTCTAAGGAGGGTTTACTCGTGGATGAATTCTTAAAATTGATTTCACCGCATGATTTTTTCCGAATATTGTACGAAAATGTAAAACTATCTCCAAAGAAGATGGAAACCGTTGTTTTTACTGATGCCTTACACAGGATAGTTGCAAGAGACATCATTTCACCAATAGATTTGCCGAGTTTTAGTCGGTCTACTGTAGATGGCTTTGCCGTCAGGGCAGATGATACTGCAGGGGCATCAGAAGCCTTACCCGGTTATTTAACTGTAGTTGGGGAGATTCTAATAGGTGAAAAAGCTGAAATAGAGTTAAAAACAGGACAGGCTATAAAGATCCCTACAGGAGGAATGTTACCATCCGGAGCCAATGCGGCAATTATGATTGAATATACTGAATATCTGGATGAAAATACGATCGAGTTTACCCGTCCCGTTGCTGAGGGTGAGAACGTGGTTCAGAAAGGGGAAGATATCAAGAAGGGCGAACTTCTTCTGAAAAAAGGCCATCTCATTCGTCCCCAGGATATTGGATCTTTAGCAGGTCTTGGTATCACTGAAATAGTCGTTTTTGCCAGACCAGTTGTGGCGTTGATTTCTACCGGTGATGAGATTGTATCTCCATATGTTGAACCTAAACCAGGAGAGATCAGGGATATCAACACTTATTCGATAGGTGCTTTAATCGAAGATATGGGAGTAAAGATCAGGCGGATAGGAATTGTTGAAGATTCCTTTACTGAACTTGAAAAAGCGATCCATAAAAACCTTGATTGTGACTTGATCCTCATTTCAGGAGGAAGCTCGGTAGGAGTTAAGGATATGACCATCGATGTTCTTAATTCTCTGGGAGAGCCAGGAGTTATAGTACATGGAATATCGATTAAACCAGGTAAACCAACTATCCTGGCAGTAGTTGATAATCTGCCCATTATTGGTCTGCCTGGTCATCCTGCTTCCGCATGGACTAGTTTTAATATCCTCGTTAAACCTATCATTCAGATATTGAAGGGGGAAAGGAGATTGGAAGAATTAAATAGAATTGGAACAAATGTGAGGATAAATAGAGGGGATTTACAAGTCGAAGCTATCCTGAGTCGCAACATGGTCTCTGATAAGGGTAGGGAGGAATATATCCCCGTTAGGATTAAACCCATTTCCGATACGAGATTGGATTCGGTGATAGATAGGGGAAAAGTTAAATATATAGCTGAACCTATCTCAGGAAAATCGAGTTTAATCACTACCCTTGTTCAAGGTGATGGAGTTATCAAAATCGATACCTATCAAGAAGGGCTTAATCAGGGAGATATAGTGAAAGTACAGCTTTTTTAGAAGGAAGGTGTCCCAAAAGTGAAACGAAATATTTATTTGAACAAAATATCCCTAAAGGATGCAAAGCGGGAATATTTGAACCTTTTTCTGAATAAGGTTTTATCTGGAGAGGATATACAGGTTTGTGAAGCCCTGGGAAGAGTAACAGCTGAACCCATCTATGCTCAACGTTCTGCCCCTCACTATTATGCCTCTGCGATGGATGGTATTGCCGTAATGGCGAAAGATACGGCTGGCGCCAGTGAACGAAATCCTATTCAACTTAAAGAAGGAGTAAATGCCTGTTGGGTAGATACTGGTGATCCTATTCCTGAAGGATTCAATGCCGTCATTAAGGTAGAGGAGATCAATCGGTTGGGAGGAAATATCCTGGAGATAGAAAAAGGAGTTACTCCCTGGCAGAATATTCGTAGTATTGGGGAAAGTGTGATCAGAGGGCAGTTGATCCTTCCTGTTAATCATAAGATCACAGGTTATGACATTGGTGCCCTACTGGAAGCAGGGATTACGGAGATCAGGGTCAGACGAAAACCCAGGGTGAGTATTATTCCAACAGGAACCGAATTGGTATCTCCTCATATGATACCTGAAAAGGGACAACTGATCGAATTCAATTCCAGCATGCTTAAAGTCTATATCGAAAAATGGGGAGGCTCTCCACACGTCACCGAGATCATCGCCGATGAGTATGGGGAGATAAAAAGAAAGATCGCAACCGAACACAAAGAGAATGATATCACGATTATAATCGCTGGTTCTTCTGCAGGTGAAGAAGATTATACAGTTAAGATCTTGCAAGAATTGGGAAAGGTAGTGGTGCATGGAGTTAATATCATGCCCGGGAAACCAGTTATTCTGGCGATAGTCGATGATAAGCCTGTCATAGGAATTCCCGGGTACCCTCTGTCTGCTCTCTTCGATCATTATTTCTTTGTGATGCCTCTAATTTATCAGTTATTGGGTCTCCCCGTTCCAGAAATACCTGTAGTTGAGGCAAAAGTCAGGCGGAAAGTACCTTCGCAAGTGGGGTTAGAAGAACTGGTAAGGGTCAATTTGGCGTATATAGATAATGAGATGATAGCGGTTCCGCAGAAAAGAGGTTCGGCAGTTATGGGATCTTTGCTGCATGCTGATGGTATTATGGCTGTACCCCAGCAGAAAGAAGGTCTGAGTATAGGTAGTAAACTTCCAGTCTATATCCTAAAATCAGAACGGAAGATAAAGAACAATCTCTTATTAATTGGCAGTCATGACCTTTCTTTAGACGTTTTAGCTAATAAGCTCCGGGAAGATAGAGCTGGATTCGATCTCAACATTCGGTCGGTTGGTAGCATGGCTGGTTTAATGTCATTGAAAAGGAAAGAGGCTCATCTATCTGGAGCTCATCTTCTGGATGAGGAATCGGGAGAATATAACGTTCCTTTCATTAAGAGGATATTGCCAGAAGAAAAGGTGGCTTTAATCAATCTGGTTTATCGTCAACAGGGTTTGTATGTCCAACCAGGGAATCCAAAGGGTTTGAAGGGAATAGCCGATCTGACCAGAAAGGATATAATTTATATCAATCGGCAGCGAGGATCTGGAACCAGA
>QNAT01000051.1 GCA_003641555.1 Thermotoga sp. | reverse complement strand
TCCAAAAGTTGACCACCCCGAGTGAACTTTCTGCTATTCTGTAGGAACAAAGCTACAGAAGCAGGGAGGGAAAGAAGGAGATGTATGGGATGGTAACAAAGGAATATGTAAGGAAGAAGTATTCTGGGGAATTTGTCGATTTTGTCAAAAATAATGAATATTTCCTGAGATGATTTCGAGGTTTTACTGAATTTTTGAAAAAGTGCAGACAAACTTTATGGGGTTATCCTCTTTTTGGTTTCTATCTGGGATTTTGGGAGCCTTCGAAAACTTGACACAATCACTATTTTTATTATACAATTTTTTTCGATATTACAAATTTTTAATAAATATGATATAATAGTTTTAAAAATATGATTGTATAGGGGAATAAAAATGTGAAAAGTGAAAAATTCGAATTGAGTAAAGAATCAAGGATAATCCTCAATTCTTTAAAACCAGTTGTCAAAGGAATAGCCACAGTATTTGGAAAAAATTGCGAAGTAGTTCTTCATTCTTTAGAAGACATAAGTCATTCGATAATAAAAGTGGAAAATGGGTATATAACTGGGAGGAAAGAAGGAGCTCCTCTAACTGATCTCGGCCTAAATATACTGGAAAAAGCAGATTCCTTAAACAACGATGTTATAGGAAACTATTACACGAAAATCGATAATGGAAGATTGTTAAGATCTGTAACTATTGTCATAAGAAATGCTCGAAATAAGCCTATCGGTTTCCTTTGTATCAATATAGATATATCAGTACCTTTAGCAGATTTTTTAAATGAATTTTCACCCGCAGGTAAACATATTTCTTCGAATGTTGAAGAGTTCTTTCCTTTGACAGCAAAAGATTTAGTAGAAAAATCACTTCGATCTGCTATATCTAAAGTAAACAGCCAAAGAAAGATTTCTCCCTCTGAAAGAAATAAGAAAATCGTAGGAGATTTGTATAAGAAAGGGATCTTTGAAATAAAGGGAGCAATCAATATGGTCGCTGATGAAATGGGGATATCACGATATACCGTATATAACTATATCAGAGAAATGAAGGTAAAAAAATCAAGAAAAGTATAACAAGCGGAGGTGAAATCAAATGAAGAAAGAAATTATTTCTACAGACAAAGCACCAAGAGCAATAGGTCCATATTCGCAAGCAATGAAAGTAGGAGATTTTATTTTTGTATCTGGGCAACTTCCTATTGAACCCTCAACAGGAAAATTGATAGGAAATGATATAAGAGATCAGACGAAACAATCTTTGGAAAATTTGAAGGCAATTTTAGAGGCCTCGGATTACTCTATGGATGAAGTAGTGAAGGTTACTGTGTTTCTTAAATACATGGATGATTTTGAAGAGATGAACGAAATATATGGACAATATTTTACTCATAAATATCCAGCACGCTGCTGTGTAGAAGCGTCAAAAATACCAAAAGATGCAAGAATAGAGATTGAAGCCATAGCGCATTCCAGAGCCTAAATCTATTTTTGTTGAAAAAATACAAATATTTGACAAAATATAAAAAATACATTATAATGAATTTTGATAAAGAGCGATCTTATACGAGTATCATATTGAGGGAGTTTTTGAATTTTATAAGACCTAAGTTTTTGTGAAGGAGGCATTTGAGATGGTTTCTACTTCCACATCAACAACAATCTACGAAGTTTTTCCTGGTAAACCAAAAGGACAGCAAGGATGGCCAACATTGGAGTTCGACTGTGAACATAGGAGAAATTACCTGTCGGAGAGATTGAGTAAAGAATGCGGGAATATGAGATTCATAGGAGGAGATCTCATATATGAGTCAAAAGAAATAGAAATAGTCAAAGAAAAGATAAAAAGAGAAAAAGGAATCGATGGCATTCTCGTTTATTTTACAGCTCTACCTGCCCCTTCAGCTGAAAAGCTTCTTGATACTGGTTATCCCACGATAATAGCCAATGACCTATTCGGCGGAGATCTGCTGTTGCTCAAATCTTACGATTTTGCCAGGCGACAAAATCTTCCTGTTTTACCTATTTCCTCTTCCGATATAGATGATATGAAAAAGGCTTTACGTTTCATAGAAGTCATTCACGAGTTGAAGAAAAGTAAAATCTTGATCATCGAAGAATCTAAAGATATCGGAGATCAATCGCACTCTTGGCGTCGGAGATATGAAGATTATCTAATGGCTATGAAAACTTTTGGAGTAGAACCAATAGTTATTGGACCTGAGAAATTAAATAAGTATTATGAAGAATCTGAAGAAAAGGAAGCGGAAAAAATCGCAACCAAGTGGGAAAATGAAGCTATACAGGTAATAGAACCAACCAAAGCTGAAATAGTAAAATCAGCAAGGCTTTATCTTGCAATGAAGAAATTAATGAGAGAATTAAATGCCAATGTTATAACTATAGATTGTTTATCTTTGTTTTATAAGGGAAAACTTCCTGCTTATCCCTGTTTAGGATTTTTTCAGTTAAACAACGAAGGTTTAATCGGTGTATGTGAAGCAGACTCTGATGCAGCGTTAAGCCATCTCATAGGGCAGTTACTTACCGGAAGACCTGGTTATGTTTCTGATCCGGTGATCAATACTGCAAGTTCCCAGATCATTTATGCACATTGTGTTGCTACTAATCGACCATTTGGTAAAAGCAAACCTGCCTCACCTTATAAAATACGATCGCATGCCGAGGATCACAAAGGTGCTTCTATTCAAACACTTTTCCCAGCCGGGCAGCCACTCACTACTATCAAGTTGAATCTCCTGGATAGAAAGTTAACCATTCATTCGGCAAAGAGTGTTGGGAATATCGATAATGAAAGAGCTTGTAGAACGAAGTTGGTCGCAGAAGCACCTGTGAGTAAGATTCTTGATAATTGGGATTACCAAACCTTTGGCTGGCACAGAGTAACATTTTTCGGAGATTTTAGAAAAGATTTCTGTAATTTAGCGAAATTGTTAGGATTAATGGTGATAGAAGAGGACAGATGAAAATGAAGGGAGGTGAGAAATAAGAAACAGCCATTGCTTATCAGGTTTTTAGCTCTTCAAATCTTTAGATGAAAGGGAGGTAATAAAATGAAAAAATTGGTAATTGTATTGGTAAGTATTTTTTTGCTTGTCAGTGTGGTGAGTTTTTCAGCGAAGGTAACGCTTAACTTCATTGAGGTTTTAACAAGCCCTGGAAGAACAGCACTGCTGAAGAAAATCATTTCTGATTTTGAAGCACTTCATCCCAACATACGCATAAACTTGATTTCTCCACCTTATGAGCAAGCCGATCAAAAGGCTACCTTGATGTTAAATACGAACCAGCCTTTAGATATCGTAGAGGTTAGAGATTACACGGTTAAGCAGTTCGTAAACAACAAAAAGCTTCTTAACCTCGAAAGCTATTTAGCATCCTGGCCAGGCTCTAAAACTCTTCTTCCGATCGCCTGGCAGGCAGCAAGGACGGTAAATAATACGGCATATATGGTGCCCCAAGAGTTCTATATCAAAGCACTCTTTTATAGAACAGATGTTCTGAAAAAATTGGGGGTAAATTACGTGCCTAAAACTATGACAGAGCTCTTTGAGCTATGTAAAGAGATCACGGATCCCTCAAAGAATCAGTACGGTTTTTCCTTCAGAGGAAAGGCATGGGAATTCAAATTCTCTGATCTGATTAGCACTTCTTTTCTCGATGATATCGATATAAACAACATATATAAGAAGACCGATGGGAAACCGTATTTCAATGATCCACGCGCTATACAAGGGCTCAAACTCTACATCCGTTTCTTCAAAGAAACAGCTCCCAAGGATGCTATCAACTGGGGGTTTAATGAACAGGTTAATGCCTTTGTATCGGGTACAGCACCCTTCCTAATACAAGATCCTGATACTGTTGGCCTCGTAGATAAAATGCTTGGCAGAGATAAATATATGGTTGCTCCAATACCTGTAGGACCATCTGGAAAAGCATACCTTGATTACGGCTTTGCTGGTTTGAGTATCCCAAGTTATTCCAAACATAAGAAAGAAGCCTGGGAATTCATAAAATACATATCCAGTCCAAGTGTTAACGCATACTTCTGTAAAAATTACGGTCCCCTTCCAGTCCATTCCGTAACGTATAAGACTAACCCTTACTTCAGCACAGGAGTCTACACTGCTTGGGCCTACATGATGGAACATCCAGAAAAATATGTATTTGCCAAATATCTACTCAGTTCTCCAAAATGGCCAGGATGGCCGCAAATACACCAAGCTGATATGCAATCTTTATTGTTAGGAAAAGTCTCCATAGAAAAAGTCGTGAATAAATGGGCAAAATATTGGCAATAATTTCGTTGAAATTCACTAATGAATTGAGGTTGGAGAGATATCAGTCTCCAACCTCTTTTGTGAGATGAATCCGAATGAAAAATAAGAATTCTAAAATCTTTTGGATAATGATAATTCCAACTTTTATTCCAGTAATCTTATTGACATATATCCCTATTTTAAAGGGATTTATTATTGCTTTTCAAAATTATAATCTTTTCAATCTATCCAACGTCCATTTCATAGGCTTTAAAAATTTTCGAGCAGTTTTTAGTGATACTAACTTTAACTTCTTACGTATTTTATTAAACACATTTTTATGGGTTGCGATTTCTTTATTCTTCCAATTCGTCTTAGGTTTTGGTCTTGCTCTCCTCCTAAAAAAACCTTTTAAAGGAAGAGGTATATATTCAGGATTAGTATTTTATCCCTGGGCTTTGTCTGGCTTTGCCATAGGGTTAGTTTGGTCATGGATGTTCAATGGACAGTTTGGCATGATAAATGACATTTTAAAAAGAGTTGGTTTGATACATCAAAACATAGGATTCTTATCAGATCCCAAATATGCTTTGATTTCCGTGATGATCACGAACATATGGTATGGGATTCCCTTCTTTGCAATAATGTTACTCGCTGCTTTACAATCTGTCCCTATAGAACTCTATGAGGCAGCAGAAATAGATGGTGCAGGCTATCTTAGGAAGCTCTTCAATATAACTATACCATATATAAAACCAACGATAATAAATACTACTCTTTTACGCGCTATATGGATAATGAATTTCCCGGAAATAATCTATGCAATGACAAGTGGAGGCCCTGCTAACAGTACAAACATTCTTGCAACCCAAATGATAAATAAGATATATAATTTCTATGATTATGGGCAAGGTTCCGCTATTGGACTCGTGATAATGGCTATTTTACTCACTTATGCAATAATTTACCTTAAAGTCACTTCTTTAAAGGAGTTGGAATTATGAAAATAATAACAAGATTCTCGAAGATACTCGCTTTAACGCTCTATTTAATATTTGCTCTTATTCCACTTTATTGGATAATAATAACTTCTTTAAAAGGGCCAAAGGAAATCTATACTTTTCCAATAAAGTATTTACCAACAAGTATAAGTCTCGAGAGTTATAAACATCTATTTAAATTTACAAACTTCGCAATTTATTTTAGAAACAGTTTAATAGTATCTTTATCTGCCTCATTTGGTGCTTTACTCATAACGATGTTTGGTGGTTATGCGGTATCGCGATACAATTTTAGATTTAAAAAATACATGTTACTTGCTTTGTTCTTCACGCAAATGGTTCCAACTTTTATGGTTATGGTCCCACTATACACGATATTCTCAAAAGTGGGAATGGTAAATAAACTAACGACACTTGCAATACTTTATACCAATATGATGATCCCATTTAGTGCAATAATGGCAAAAGGATTCTTCGATAGAATACCCATCAGTCTTGAAGAAGCAGCGTTAATAGATGGATGCAGTAGACTGCAAGCGTTATTTAAGATAGTTATACCTTTAACGTTGCCAGGACTTTCTGCGATCTTCAGCTTTTCTTTTGTCAACACATGGAATGAATTATTCCTTGCCGTTATGTTTATGAATTCAGATGTTAAGATGACAATACCCGTAGCATTGAATTCCTTTATTTCGAAAGCCGGGATAGGTTGGGATTTAATGAGTGCTGGATTAGTCATTGCTTTGTTACCAACTATGGTTGTCTTTGCCTTTGCTCAGCGCTACATAGTAGCTGGACTCACAAGGGGTGCAGTTAAAGGGTAAAAATCTTTTTAGCCTTTGGGAGGAATAGAAATTATGAATAATAAGGAAATCACTTATGTATTACATCATTATAAAGAAGAAGATTTGCCTTTCGGTGCGGTAAGTCCTCCGATATTCCAAACTTCCATATTTTCTTTCAAATCATTTCACGATTTTTCCAGAGCACTAAATGATGAAACTAATAATTATTTATATACGAGGGGTAATAATCCTACTGTGAATATTCTCGAGGAAAAGATAGCGGCTCTTGAACAAGGAGAAAAGGCAAAATTTTTTGCATCGGGAGTGGCAGCTATTGCTTCATCCGTACTGGCGTTTGTGAGATCGGGTGATCACATAATATCGGTAAAGGACTGTTACAGTTGGACTCAGACACTCTTTGAAAGGTATCTTTCACGATTTGGAATTGAAACTACATTCGTAGAAGGCACCAATGTAGATGAGATTGAAGACATGATAAAGCCAAATACGAAGATCATATATCTCGAAAGCCCTACAACATTTACATTTAAACTACAAAATCTAAGGCAAATAGCCGTTGTAGCGAAAAAGCAAGGTATAAGAACTATTGTGGATAATAGTTGGGCAACTCCTTATTTTCAGCAGCCTATAAATATGGGAATCGATCTGGTTGTTCATTCGGCTTCTAAATACCTTGGTGGACATAGTGATTTAGTAGCTGGTGTAGTAATTGGAAAGAGAAAAGAGATAGAACATATATTTAAGACAGAATTTCTCAATATCGGGGCTGTCATTGACCCTTTTACCGCCTGGTTAATATTAAGAGGTTTGCGTACCTTACATATAAGAATGCAAAGACATTTCGAAAGTACTATGAAAGTAACGAAATACTTGTCATCTCATCCAAAAGTAGAAAGAGTTATATATCCATTCCTGAACTCACATCCTCAATTCGAATTAGCAAAACGGCAAATGAGTGGTGGATCTGGACTTTTTTCAATAAAATTGATAACGGGGAATATAAACAGGATAAGCAAGTTCGTGGATAAACTACGCTATTTTAAAAAAGCAGTAAGTTGGGGAGGATACGAAAGTTTGGTATTTCCTTATGTGATATCTCATCCAGATGCACCAAAGGATTTAAGATCTCTTGTAAGATTACATATAGGACTCGAAGAACCCGAAATGTTAATAAAAGACTTAGAAAATGCATTGAAGGATCTATAAAAAATATTGAAGAAGAACAACATTACGGTAAATCATTTGCCTATCTCCAGATGGATAAACGTATTCAAACTCAACTTTGCCAGACAAAAACTCAAAACTTCAATAATCACCGTAATCCTGGTGATTTTTTCAAAAAGACGTAATTACTACATCTTCGTTATCCGTTTAGGCGTCTTTATCCCCAGTTTC
>QNAT01000050.1 GCA_003641555.1 Thermotoga sp. | reverse complement strand
ATTTTATCTCCTCCTTAAAGTTCCTCTTCATTACCTCAAAGAGTATATAAAATCTTGCAAAATTATAGTCGAATTCTAATGAATATTCAATAAATAGTTTTCGAAAGTCTTTCGAAAATTGAAACCATAAATCGCGAGAGTAATTGCCAATGGGAAGAGACGCGGACGTTTGAATAAAGACCAGAAAAAGAGTTTCCAGTAATAAACCCTTTCTTTTTTCATTATACCCAGAAAAAACATAGATTTAAATAAAGCAATAATGGAGCTGGGATAGAAGTGTAATGACTTCTTTTTCGGGGGCTTATACTCTCTTAAAAAACTCATAACACGTTTGGAATAATACCTGGGTGAATAGATCGTACTGATGATCTTTCTATAACCACTGATGAGAGTATTATAATCCATTTTAGGGATAAAATTCATTGAAAAATCCGTATTGTCACCAGTTGCATCTTTCAATAATCTCTTTTCCCTTGCAAGACGCAAGTACAATCTGGTATCACGAGGAGCATTTAATAACCCGACCATAGCAGTTGCAATTCCACTCTTCTGAACGAATGAGATCAACCTTTCAAAGATCGATGGTGAATCATGATCAAACCCTACTATAAATCCGGCCTGTACCTGTAAACCAGACTTCTGCATCTTCTTTACACTGGTTAATAGATCTCGATTTTGGTTTTGAAACTTGCCACATTCTGCTAAACTCTCTTCATTTGGAGTTTCAATACCAACGAATACTGAATCAAAACCTGCCTTAACCATCAATTGCATGAGTTCTTTATCGTCAGAAAGATTTATCGATGCCTGCGTGCCAAAGGTAAAGGGATATTTTCTCCTTTTCATCCAGTCGATCATGGCAGGCAAAATTTCCTTTTTTAATTTTCCTTTATTTCCAATAAAATTATCGTCAACAATAAATACTCCACCTCGCCAGCCTTCTGAATACAGGCTTTCCAATTCCGCTAACATCTGATCTTTAGTCTTTGTGCGTATCTTGTGCCCAAAAAGTAAGGTAACATCACAGAATTCACAATTAAATGGGCAACCTCGAGAATATTGGATACACATGCGGGCATATTTTTTCATATCGACGATCTCCCAGAGCGGAACGGGTGTCTTTTCTATGCTCGGGAATTCTTTGGTGGTATAGATGTGTTTGGCAACCCCATTTTTTAGATCCTCTAAAAAGAGCGGTAATGTGACCTCCGCCTCATTAAGTACTAAGTGATCTACTGCTTCAAAATCCTTATAATTACTGGTAAAGAGAGGTCCGCCGGCAACGATCTTAGTCCCCAATCTTTTACATTTAGCAATTATTTTTTTTACAGATTTCTTTTGAATGGACATAGCACTGATAAATACATAATCAGCCCATTTGATCTTTTTATCACTTAATGGCGTTACCGCCATATCTACGAGTTTTTTCTCCCACTCTTTGGGAAGCATCGATGCTACGGTCAACAAACCCAGAGGTGGTAGACTTGCCTTTTTAGAAATAAACTTTAAGGCATATCTAAATCTCCAGAAGGTATCTGGATATTCTGGATAAACAAGAAGTATTTTCATCTCTTCTCCTTTTCAAAAACATGTAAAACACTGCGGAGTACAAGATCGGATGAGGAAAACCTCATCCGATCTAAAATTATCTAACTTTGCTTCGTAGCCTCTTCTAACTTCAACAGTCTTTCCCAGCGCCTATTCACTTCCATTTGAGATTCTTCTATCAGCTCCTTACCTCCTTCTCTCTTGAAGAGATGGCTGAATCTTCCCTGGATCTTCAGAAACTCCTCAAGAGGCTTTGGCTTTCTCGGTTTGTAGTTGATCTTGTACACGCCATCCACCACTTCATAAAGAGGCCAATAATTCGTCTCGACACCTAACTTCGCCACTTCCATTGCCTGATCGGAACGCACTCTCCAGAATCTGACACAAGGAGAAAGGGCGTTTATAAAGGCAGGACCTTCATATTCAACGCCTTTCTTAACCTTGTTCATGAAATCCTGCCAATGAGAAATACTCGCCTGGGCAACGTATACCCTTCCATGACCCGCAATTATCTCAGTTATATTTTTTTTAACCCGCAGTTTGCCAAGACTTTTTTTACCAACCGGGACTGTGGTGGTATTCGCTCCGGTAGGAGTAGCCCCTGATCTCTGATTTCCCGTGTTCATATATCCTTCATTATCGTACAGTATGTAAAGAAAATCATGACCTCTTTCTATGGCACCAGATAATGCCTGTATTCCTATATCATATGTACCACCATCACCACCGAATGCAATGAATTTTATATCCCTGTTGATCTTACCTTTCTTTTTCAACGCTTTGTATGCTGCTTCCACTCCGGATATAGTGGCTGCTGCATTTTCAAATGCGTTATGTATCCATGGAACCTTCCAGGCGCTGTAAGGATATATAGTGGTAGAAACCTCAAGACATCCGGTTGCATTCGCTACCACCACATCGTAATCAATTGCCATTAAAGCCAGTTTAACGAGTGTAGGGGCGGGACAACCTGGACATAATCTGTGTCCACTTGCGAGTCTCCATTCCTTTTTCACCATATCTTTTAACATGAATGCCATATTCTCACCTTCTTCTTAGTCTCTTAGACCAAGATAGCCTTCGCCTTCGAAGAATTCACCCTTCATCAGGCGATCGAATGCCGTTTTGGCATGATCAGGGGTGAAATCACGACCACCCAATCCATAGACATAGGATTGGAGGATCGGTCTTTCTTTTATGGTATACAATGCCGATTTTACTTCGGCATAGATAGGTGCCTCTGCACCAAAAGATGCCGATCTATCCAGAACTGCTACTGCCTTCTTACCATTGAGGGCTTCTGCTATCCTTTTACCCGGAAATGGTCTGAATACCCTGATCTTCAACAAACCAACCTTTTTCCCTGTTTCTCTCATTTCATCTACAACGTACTTAACTGTCCCTGCAGATGAGCCGAGTGTAACTATCACATACTCGGCATCATCGAGTTTATAGGATTCGATGAAGTCGTATTCGTTTCCTGTTATAGCCGATAACTTTGCGGCGATCTTCGGGAACTCCTTTTCCGCTTCTTTCATCGCTTCCATTTGCTGCCTCTTGTGTTCGAAGTAATAATCATAAAGATCGAGAGGCCCATAAGTTATCGGATGTTCTACATCTAAAAGAGGCTCATGTGGAACATGCTCTCCCACGAATTCCTTCACCACATCGTCTGGTAATATCTCTACATTTTCGACAGAATGTGATATGATAAAACCATCCTGGTTAACCATAACAGGAAGAAGCACTTTCTCATTTTCCGCCCATTTCATAGCGAGTATTGTACTTTCATAAACTTCTTGAGCGTTCTCACAGAAGATCTGTATCCATCCCGAATCTCTTTCTGCCATGGTATCACTGTGATCGCAATGGATATTTATAGGTCCACTCAAAGCCCTGTTGACAATTGACATTACCATCGGCAGGCGTGTAGACGCTGCTATATAGACTATTTCATGCATTAAGGCTAAACCGTTGGCGGCGGTTGCAGTCATAACACGTGCTCCCGCAGCAGCAGCACCCACACATGCACTCATCGCACTGTGTTCACTCTCAACTGTAACTACTTCTGTATCTGCCAATCCATCCGCAACAAATTGAGCGAAATTCATCATTATAGGCGTTTGAGGTGTTATTGGATATGCGGCAACCACATCAGGATTTATCTGTCTCATGGCATGAGCCGATGCCATAGCACCAGTTATAGCAACTAATGTTTTTTCAGCTATCATTTTCATACCCCCTTACTTCTGAAACTTCGTTTCTGGTTCCATGGTTATGGCTTTAACCGGACATATAGATGCACAGGCGCCACAACCTTTACAGTAATCGAGATCCATTCCAGTAACTTTGCCATCTTTCACAACTATAGACATATCGGGGCATACCACCCAACACAGCATGCAGTTTATACATTTTTCCTTATCAAATATCGGTCTTTCAACACGCCAACTCCCTGTGAGAAAACGTGCTGATGAACCGGCTTCCGTTAATCCACCTATTGGAATTTCTTTCCATGTCTTAAGTTTAGCCACTTACCCGCACCTCCTCATAGCCTTTCTGCATCGCCTTTATGTTGGCATCTACTCTTTGTGTTCCTATCTTTTTTTCAAACATATTCTTGAAGTTTTTCTTCAGGTCTTCGAGAGATATTTCATCGACTATCTTTGCCAGAGCACCCAGGATCGGTGTATTCGGTCTACCTTCTTTTATCACCTCAAGGGCGATGTCAGTGGCTTTTACAGTGCACACCTTACCTTTAAAGCCAACCTTGTTCTTGACTTCTTCTGGAGGAAGAACAGCGTTAACCAGTAAAATGCTGTCTTCTTTCATACCTTCTAAGATATTTTCTGAGAGCAAGGTCGGATCGATTACAACCACTACATCTGGATGTTCTATAGCAGAGTGTATTGTGATCTTATTGCTACTTATCCTCGTGAATGCCCTCATCGGTGCTCCTGCACGTTCTGCACCATATTCCGGGAAAGCCTGTATGAACTTTCCCGCTCCTAACGATGCCTCTGCCACGATCTGAGCAGCACTTTTGGCTCCCTGACCACCACGGCCATGCCATCTGATCTCCAGTATTTTCTTTTCCAATTTCTCTCCCCGGCGATAATTGGGGATTCACACCTCCTTTCAAAACTCGATGTCCTTCCCAATTTTTGTTGACAACTGATCTCCATAATTATACACTATTTTTAACTCATAATAACTAACCACCCACAAATTATACTCATTTCACTGTATGGTGGGGTCAGGGTTTTTCCCGCCGTATCCTGGCTATCACAGCCTTCAACTTAAATGTACCGAATATCTCTGATATAACCAGATATACACCTACTGCGCCCAGCACTTCAAATGTAGTTAACAACATACCATTACCGAAATAATATCTCACCGCGTATATCGAGATCAAGGTTATAACCGATGCCAGTAAGGTAAGGGAAACGTATTTTACATCTATTAGATTCAATTTTATTCCTTTTTTTCTTAATCCCAGATATGCAAGAGTGAAAAATATCATTGCATTTATAGATGTGGATAAAGCGAGTCCATTGTGTTTCATCGATTTCACGAGCAAGAAGTTGAACAGGATATTCCCGCTTATCGCGATAACTGCATATATCACAGGATGTTTTGTATCTTTCATCGAATAGTATATCCTGACCAGGATAACATTAACCGTTGCGAAAAACATACCCACCGCATAGAATATAACAGCAGAAGAAGTCATCGCAGTGGAATGTGCTGTGAACGCTCCTCTCTGGAATAATACTCTTACTACCCAGGATGAAAATGGTATCAAACTCAGGGTAATAGGAATCATTACAAATGCAAGTAGCGAAATTGCTCTCCTCACGGTATTGGAAAGAGAATTGTAATTTTCCTTTGCTACTGCTGTTGCTATAGCTGGATACACCGCATTGTATACGGATGCCCCAAAAAGAGAAATGGGAATGCTTCTCACTCTTACTGCATAATTCAGTGCAGATATACTTCCCGTTGGCAGGCCAGATGCGAATATCCTATCTATCGTTACGTTTATTAGAGCTACCGTACTACTTATCATCAATGGTAGTATGAGAAGAAGAGATTCGTGTACACCCGGATGATGCCAATCTATATTTTTAGGCTTTACATACCTTCTCGACATCAACATGAGTCCCGCAGTTATACTACCAAGACCAACAACATATCCTGTGACATACGCCATTATACCAAGGGATTTATTCAACATTACAAGAGCAGTGATGACAATTATATTGGATGATAGACTCATTGCAGAATATGCGAGAAATCGCTTTTTTGCCTGAAGGATGCCATTGAAAAGGGTTATCATACCATTGAATACTGCGGTTACTGATATTATTCTCAAAAAGAATGCTGCCTTAGCCAGTTCCTTTTCCGAAAAACCGGGTACGAATATCCGCATAACCTGATGTGCGAATATAGCAACGAGTATGGAAAATATCGACAATATTATCGCTATCGCATACACCATCGTTGTTGCATATTTACGAGCATATTCTTCGTCTTTTTCTTCTCTATACCTGATGAATAAAGGGATGAAAATGGTGGCAAGAGAGCCAGCAAAGATACCTGATATCAATCCTGGAGGTGTTTGTGAAGCGATGAAGGCATCTAAGTTTGCACTCGTACCATAAAACATCGCCACGAAAACATCTCTTACGAAACCCAACACTTTGCTCAGGAAAGTAAAGGCAGTTAGGACCACTACCGCCTGGGATACCGATTGAGTGCTACGTAGTAATCTATATATTCTGGTCTTTAAACTCAATTGAGGACTCCTTAATTTGATTATACATTACTTATTACCCAATACTAACTGATAAATGAATCTCATTTCTCTACCATAGATCATCATGATCAATGCACCCATGCCAATGAATGGGCCAAAAGGCACCTTTGTCTTCAAGCCTTCTCGTCTTTTACCCCATACGATGCCAAATACGCTACCCAGTAGGGAGGCTATAAATATCATGAAGAAGGTGTTCACAGTCCCTAATAACAACGAAAGGAAAGTCAGTAATTTAATATCGCCATAACCTATGCTGCCCTTCACAATTTTGGATACCGAATAGAATATAGCAAATATAACGGCAGCAGTGATCAATCTATTTACGATAGCCATATCCGATAACGTTAAAAGATAGATACAGGAGACTATTCCTATCGGTATAGATAGAAGATCAGGGATCAACATCGTCTCGGTATCTATGAAAATTATACAGAGCAATAAAGAAAATATTATGGCACTTATAAAAAAGTATAAATCGATACCATTTTCGATGTAAAGTAAGATGAACGAAACGGCAGTTGATACCTCAACGATGGGATATCGTATGGATATCGGGGCACCACAAGATCTACATTTACCACGAAGAATGAGGTAACTTATAAGGGGAATGTTATCATACCAATTTATTCTTTTTTTGCAAATAGGACAGAAGGAATAACGAGGAGTATAAAGGGATATACCTCTGGGAATTCTGTATATACACACGTTCAGAAAAGAGCCTATCGCGAGCCCAATAATGAAAATATATGATGTTATTAAATATTTCATGACAAATTAAGAGATTGCCTCTCTTTGTCGGTTAAGAATTCGTTGAAAAGCTCCCTTTTACCATAATAGTACCATACTTTAGATGACCTGAATTCATCCAGTATCTTATTCGCCTCTTTATATTTTCCTGCTTTAACGTAAGGTACTATCAAAAGCAACTTTAGATGTGCATCGAGGGGATAACGTTTGATATAATCCAGAAGCACATCCTCGGTTTCTTTGCACTTTCCATACTTAAACTGTATCTTTGCCCATACTTCTACATCGTTGTTGTAATAAGGCTTTAGGTACAGGATCTCGTTTTCGTACTCTTTGGCTCTCTTTTCGTCACCGATCTCCCTGTAAAGCGCAGCCAGTTTATAACGCGCCAGTATATTACGCTCATCTTCT
>QNAT01000049.1 GCA_003641555.1 Thermotoga sp. | reverse complement strand
TGAAATCATGAACTAAGAGCAAACCCCCGAATGGAGTGACTTCCATCTTTGCCCTCTTCAGGTGTACGATCTTCATGAAAAGATTCATAAAAAACACCTCCTGTTTGTTTTTTGTTAGGTATATCATAAACGAAACCAGGAGGTTCTTTTTTTATAACGAGTAATTTCCTCTCATATATCTCCTTTCACCCAATGGGTGAAAGGAACAGCGTCGCAAGACCACTGGTGAACAAAGGGAGGTTACACTATATTCCCATCTCTATCCGGGATTTTGGGCAAAACCAAAGTATTCTCTGGGTCCCAAATGCTCTTTTAGAACCCAAAAACTTTATTCTATTTCTCTACCGCCATTATCATTCAGATTCACTGATAAACTGTATGGCATTCTCCGGCTTTGTACTCTTAAATTTTATGTGAATAACGCCATTTCTACGTTTGTCAGCCCAGCGAGATTCCGTTAAATATCCACCATGAATAAGTGACACACTATAGGGACATTTGGTACTTTCTGGAAATTCCCGTCCCAGGTTACAGAACCTTCCAAAAAAAGGTCAACAATACCTCTAATATTTAGAGTGTGAAATATACGTCTTATCGCACGAATGTCAGGATAGCCCCTTTGTTTAGAGATTGCTCCTACAGCTTTTAGGAGCTGACCAGTAAGCCATCTTTGAAAATCTCCACTCGCTGCTATCCAGCCAACCGGGTACCGCAGTATAGATGCTATAAAAGAGGATCCATAAAGTTTTATGATTGGCTACCAAAAGAAACGGAGGTTCTGGTATCTCTCCAAATGTACTGATTTTATATTGCTTTCTTATAAAAGAAGCAAAAAAGTGTTTTCTAAAACGCCAAAGCCCTGTATCGCTGGTAATTTCAACTTAATGCTTCCTAAAAAGCATATCTATAAAACCACAGGTTTCTTGCATTCTTCCTTCTTGTATTCCTCGATTACCTTATCTATATTCTGTTTTATGACTTCGATAGCATCGGCTATAGTATAAGACTTCACCACCACACACGTGAAATTCTTCAAAATCCTCACGATATTCGGACCAAATCTTCTATTTACTATAACATCCACACCCTCCAAAACAGTAGAAACACTTCGTGCCTTCTTAGGATCACCGTGTATTAAGGTTTCATCCTCTTCAACTTCTTTATTTTTCCTTCGTTCAACGAACTTTACCTCATTGTCAGAAAATTCATAAACATCAAAGTATCTCGCCATTCCTGCATGTTCGTTTAGCAAATTTTTCCCATCATTTGTACTAAAGGCGATCGATAATCTCATTTCATCATCTCCTCTTTATCTTACAATAGTTTATTGTTATTTTCGTGATTATATCATATATCAAATCTCAGGTTGCGAAATGAATCGTGTAAAAAGTCAAAATGTTTTTAAGTCATTAATCTATGTTCATTTCTTTTGTCTTGATACAAGTCAAGCGAACCAAAGAAAAAGTCAAAACCCCAACGGGACAATTTCATTTTACACTATACATTCCCATAATCGTAGGGACGGAGTTTACCTCCTGTTCGATTCGCCAGGGGCGAATGATATTATGGAACTCCGTTCCATCAGACAGGTTTAAAAACCTGTCCCTACGATTTTTTTGAAACGATCTTATCTTAACATTCTGTTTTCAAATACCTCTGTTTTGCAATACCCTGTTATGTCATCAGGAAGATATTTGTCAATTTATCCAGCAACACGACCTTTCACCCAATGAGTGAAAAACATAAATCTGTAAATCTACAATGAACAGAGAGAAGTTACACTATATTTTTATCCCTATCTGGAATTTAGGGAGTTTTTGAGTACTTGACAGGGTATTTAAATAATATTATAATTGGTCAAGAGGTATAGACCAATTATTTAAAGGAGAAGGTAATGAGTAGTTTTTTCCTATACCAGCAAGTAAAAGATAATATCATTGCTATGATCGAAAATCATCGGTTAAAGCCTGGTGACAAGATCCCTTCTGAAAGAGAATTATCCAGGAAATTTAACATCGGCAGGATGACTATAAGGCAAGGCATAACAGAACTCGTCAATGAAGGAGTCCTTTACAGGGTGCAAGGTAGAGGTACTTTTGTGAATCTTAAACCTATAAGACAACCTTTGGGGAAATTGATGAGTTTTACTGAGGAAATACGTAATTTGGGTTATGAACCAGGTGCAAAATTAATAGACAAAGCAATTATTGAAGCAGATCATGAAATTGCTTTAAATCTGAAGATAAGAGATAAAGAGAAGGTTATAAAAGCAGTGAGGTTAAGATTTGTGGATAATGAGATCTTTTCACTCAATTTTTCGTATTTTTCATACGAAAAATTCCCGGAGATTATGAATATGGATCTGGGATGTCTTTCTCTTTATAAAATGATAGAAGAAAAATTGGGCTTCAAGATAAAGAAGGCAGTTGAAACATTAGGAGCAACTTCCGCTTCCAATGATGTAGCGAAGATTATGAAAATTAAAAAAGATACACCATTGTTACTTATGAAAAGAACTACATATGTTATGAAAGATACTCCCATTGAATTTGTAAGAGTTTTCTTTCTTCCAGACAAATACAATTTTGAGATACAATTGTCCAAATAAAATGATGAGAGGAGTGAGTATTATGGGAATGTTTGAAAATTTGTTTAAGGTTAAAATTCCTGTTATAGGGGTGATTCATCTCTCACCTTTACCAGGATCACCGCTTTACAACGATTCATCTGTTGAGCAGATCTCTAAGCAAGCGGTGAGCGAAGCTAAGATAATGGTGGAAAATGGCATCAACGGTCTTATAGTTGAAAATTTTGGGGACAAGTTGTTTTTAAAAAAAGTTGGTCCAGAGGTTGTATCTGCAATGACTTATATAGCAAAAGAGGTAAAAGATAATGTAGACGTACCGATAGGTCTGTGTGTGCTTCAAAGTGACGCAATAGCTGGAATAGCCATTTCCAAGACCGTTGGTGCTGATTTTATCAGGATTCCATATTATGTAGAAACGTCTATTGTAGATGCAGGAATGATGGAGAGTATCGCAGCTGAGGCATTAAGATACAGAAAATATCTGGGAGTCGATGTAAAGTTCTTTGCAGATGTTCATATAAAACATAGTTATCCTTTGGCTCAGCGGCGTATTGAATATTCTGCTGAAGATGCTTATTACCGAGGACTTGCAGATGCGATCATAATAACAGGAAGAAAGACCGGGGGAGAAACGAATCCCAGCGATGTGATAAGGGTAAGAAATGCCCTTCCAGAAGTCCCACTCGTTGTTGGGAGCGGTGTGTCTATAGAAAATGTGGATAATTATCTACCTTACGTTGACGCGATAATAGTAGTCACGAGTCTCAACAAAGGGGGGAAAGTGGAGGAAGTACCGGATCCTGATAGAATCACTGCATTTATGAAAAAAATTGAGGATTACAGAAATAATCTTTAGGGAGGAAATAGACAAAATGACAAAATTGAAAGAATTCCAAAATTTATTTGGTATAGAGAAACCTGTAGTTGGTATGCTTCATCTCAAGCCTTTACCCGGTTCCCCGATATACGATGGTTCTGGCATCGATAATGTTATAACCACAGCGCTAAAGGATGCTGAATCCCTGGTAAAAGGCAAGGTGAATGGCCTCGAAGTCGAGAATTTCAATGATCCATCGTATTTCCCGAACGTGGCTCCCCCAGAAACGGTAGCATCAATGGCAATAGTAGCGAGGGAGATAAGGAATAAGTTTTCCAATATCCCTCTGGGGATATGTGTCTTATCCGATCCAATAGCATCTATAGCAATTGCGCATGTCATACATGCCCAATTCATAAGGGCAACGTTTTTCACAGAAGCTGCGGTAGATGTTTCAGGTCTGGTATTGAGAAGGCCTCATGAAATTCTTAGATTCAGGAAGTTTTTGGATCCAACGATAAAGATCTTTGCGGATGTTCATATAAAACATTCTGCGCCCCTTGCCCAAAGACCTATCGAAGAATCTGCATATGATGCTGCATATTTTCTTGCTGACGCTGTATTGATTAGCGGCAAACATACTGGATTTCCCACACCAGCAGAAGATGTTAAAAAGGTTAAAGCAGTGCTTCCTGATTTTCCTGTTCTCGTTGGCAGTGGTCTTAATACTGATAACGTGAAAGAACTTTTTAGATATGCTGATGGGGCAATAGTAGGTACATCTTTAAAATACAAAGGTAAGAGTACCAATGAAGTGAGTCCTGAAAGGGTATCCATGTTTATGTCAGAGGTTTTGAAGATAAGGGAAAACTGAGAGAAGGTAAAACATGATGAAGATCTTTTGCTTTGGAGATTGCAACGTAGATATAGTCATACCTATCAGAGAAATTCCTGTAAAAGGCGGTTGTTCTTTTAGCTCGCATGCAACGATCAACGTCGGGGCTTCAGCCGTAAACGTAGCAGTTACACTATACAAACTCGGGTTCCCTACCTCCATTATCACTAAATTTGGTAATGATATGTTTGGGTATTTTGTAAAGACATATCTCGAAGGAATGGGAATCGATATCAAATACCTGTATCCTTCTAATTACGACACAGGATTTACAGTGGGCCTTATCTTTCCAGATGGCGAAAAGCGATGGATAGCAGTGAGAGGTGATGCAGCCGATCTACACATTGGTAATGATGAGATAGATCAATTGGATTTATGCGATGTTCTTTACGTATCCGGGGTTGCCGTCGCAGAGGGAAAAGAAAGTAGAGAATCCGCGATACGGTTAGCCGAACGAGTATCACAAAAAGGCGGAAAGGTGTTCTTAGATCCAAATTTACGACTTCCGAAGTGGGACGTTCCCGATGACATCGAAGATGCATTTGAACGAATATTCAAATATGTAGATGTATTTTTGCCTAATGAGAAGGAGATTCAATTGCTTGGAGGAGCTGAAAACATAAAAAAAGCAGCCCTTTCTATCCTTGAAAGGGGCGTTTCAACGATATGGGTAAAAAGAGGTAAACAAGGTTGCTCCTATTTTGCAAAGGAGGAATATTTTCATTTACCGGTTTCTAAAGTTAAAGCTGTCGATACCAGTGGTGCAGGAGATGTATTTGATGGGGCGATAATATACGGTACCTTATCGGGCTTTACACCAGGAAAATGTGGAAAGTTTGCAAATACCCTTGCGAGTTTCACTATCCAGAGATATGGAACGACAAGGGCATTACCAAATATCATAGAATTAAATAAATTAATAAATACTTTTGAAGGAAAGAAAGATGGGCAATGATTTATAGATTATCTATAAGGATAGACATGTTATTAAACATATTTGCGGAAAAAATGAGAGATGGAAAAGGAGGCCACAGCTAATGCAAGAAATGTTTTTGGCTGCATGTTGTCAATGTGATTTTGAGATTATAGATAAAAGAAAAGATATTAGAAAAAGAGCAGATAAAATGCTGGGCATGATTGATGATGTTGTGAATGGATATAGTGATTATCTCCCGGTAAAACTAATAACATTTCCTGAATTTTCATTAACTCCTATAGCTACGGATAATTCTTTAGACTTGCTTAAAAACATTGCGCTTCCCGAAAACAATGAATATATTAGTGAATTTATTGATAAAGCCAAGAAATATAACCTATTTATAAATATTGGCTCCTTCATTGAAAAAACAGAAAAATGGCAAAAGGCAGTCTTTAACACAAGCCTGGTAGTTGGTCCTAAAGGAGTTATATTAAGATACAGAAAGGCCAATCCTTTTATACCTTTAGAACCAGTTTATAGTCCTCATGATTTAAGAGGTTACAATGATGAAATTTTCCCTGTTGCACAAACTGAAATCGGTAATATAGGAATAGAAATATGTTATGACAATAGATTTCCAGAAGTAACCCGAGAACTTGCTTTAAAGGGAGCAGAAATAATTCTGTTGCCCTCTGCATATATGTCGCCCTGGGGAGGGGTATGGCCAACCGATGTTTGGAAAGTAATCAATAGGGCACGAGCCATCGAAAATTCTGTGTATGTTGTTGCTTGTAGTTTAGGTTCATCTTACCAAAATCACCCTCCTTACTCCTGGGTGGGAAATAGTATGATAATTGATTTTGAAGGGCGCATAATCGCCCAGTCTCCTGCTGGCCCATCTGAGCAAATATTAGTTGCTCCCATTTATATAAAAAATCTTAGAGCTTTTCGCTCGACAACAGAAATGTGTAGTTTGTTTCATTTAAGAACGGAGCTTTACAGGGATATATATAACGAACCTATTTATCCGCAGGCTTTTGGAAATAAAAGATGTATCGATCAGATTGTGTTGCGAAAAAAAATAAATAAGATTCGAAAAAAGTTTTTATCCTCTTTTCATTCAAAAAAGGGCAAAGGTAATTGAAGGAAAATGGAAAGGAGGTGAAGATGATGAAAAAGCGAATATTGATCTTTTCAATTCTTTTTCTGTTGGCACTTTCTCTATCAGCAATTGCAGCAAAACCAACTATTGCAATAGTAGTAGATAATGCTATAGGTGATAGAGGATTTACCGATATGGCATACCTGGGGATCCAAAATGCAGCAAAAGATTTCGGAATAAAATACAAGATGTTCGAATGCCATATAAATCCTTCTATTTACTACGATACGTTGAGAGCAGCAGCATCTCACTATGATGTGATATTTGCTGATCCCGGATATTTCTTCGATAAAGAGCTCGCAAAAGTCATGAAGGAATATCCTGACAAAACCTACATCTATATCGATGGCGTGAGTAAATTACCAGGTATTGTCTCGGTAGTTTTTAAGCAAAATGAAGGAGCATTCTTAGCTGGGGCCCTTGCCGCTATGCTTACTACTAAAACTTGCTTGAAGATGATAAATCCAGAAAAGATAGTAGGTTTCGTCGGGGGTGCAGATTGGCCAGTTATAAGAGATTATCAAGTGGGCTTTGAGCAGGGGGTGAGATACGTAGACCCATCAGTAAAAGTTATAGCAAGGTATGCAGGAACACATTACGATCCAGCAAAAGGTAAAGAAACAGCATATATGGTTTTTAAAGATGGAGCAGACGTGATATTCCAGGCTGCTGGTCCAACAGGACTTGGAATATTAGAGGCAGCAAAATCATACAAATTCTATGCAATAGGTGTGGATACAGATCAGGGGTATTTGCAACCAGGATATATAGTTTCAAGCATGTTAAAGAGAGTGGATACTGCTGTATATGATATCGTAAGAGATGCTGTGAATGGAAAATTAGAAAAAGGGTCGGTGCATACCTTTAACGTAAGGAATAAAGGTATTGGGCTTGCGGACAACAAATACTTTATGGATACTGTACCTGCAGGAGTATACCTGAAAATGTTGGAGATACAGAAGAAAGTTGCTAATGGAGAAATAGAAGTAGAAAGTTATTTGAAGTAAAAAGTGAAAAACAAGGTCCTCTGATGAAGCTCAGGGGACCTTGTGCTCGGGAGTGGTCGTATGCAATCTGCTGTAAGAATGGAAAAAATTTATAAAACTTATCAGGGTGGGATAACTGCCCTTCGAGGAGCAGATTTTTCCCTGGATGAGGGAGAAATACATGCACTTGTTGGAGAGAACGCTGCTGGAAAAACAACTTTGATGAACGTACTCTATGGGTTGGTTAAACCTGAT
>QNAT01000048.1 GCA_003641555.1 Thermotoga sp. | reverse complement strand
TATAGCCTCTGATTTCGCTTATCATCCCTATCCTGGATGGTATCGATCTCACTACTACGAATTCCATTCCCTACCGGGTGCGCCATTCGTCAATGAATTCGGGGCCCAGGCGCTTCCAAATGTAGAAACGATGAGAGAAATGATGAAGGAGGATGAATTATGGCCACCTAAATGGCCCGTATGGTCATATCGCGATTTTCAATACGATATGACCTTCAACGTGGCTAAGATAGATATGGGAAATTCCATAGAAGAATTCGTGGAGAACAGCCAGGAATATCAATCGAAGTTGTTGAAGTATGCGATAGAAAATTATCGAAAAAACAAATATTCTAAGATAACGGGAATATTTCAGTTCATGTTCGTAGATGATTGGAATGCGATAACCTGGAGTGTGGTGGATTATTTCAGGAGACCGAAGAAAGGATACTATACGTTGAAAACCGTGTATCAACCTATATTAATTGGTATGGATGTGGATAGAGAAAAGGTAAGCCTCGATATGTTAAGAACCATGGGAATACAAAGCATCTGGGTTGTTAACGATACACTGAATAGATATGAAAATACATACGCTAAAATAGCAATATGGATGGAAGGAAAAATAATAGCAGAGAAGGAGATGAAGATAGGTGATATCCCCCCCAACGATATAAAATACATAACTTATTCTCCAATGTCTGATAAAACTATGAAATTGGATATAACTGAAAAGGGAGTATACACCATTGAGATGCAACTGATGGAGGATAAAGATGAGATTATTTCAAAGAATTCTTATACAATAGAGGTGGTATGAAGAATATGTTAAGATCTTTGATGAAGGGAGATGATAAGCAAGTGAAGACTATAGAAATAAAAGTCCCAGAAAAGCTGGAGTCGATAATGAAAGAATATGTAAAAGAGGGGTGGTTTAAAGATGAATCCGATATTATTCTCTATTCTCTGACGGAATTCATACATAGAAATGAAACGGAGCTCACCGAGAAGTTTATGGAAGAAGATATAAAGTGGGCATTAAAGCAGAAGAAAGAATAAAAAAATAATGAGAATAATTGTTTGTGATACAGGTCCCATATTACATTTGAGAGAAGCAAACTTATTAGAATTGTTACAAAAAGTTGGAAGAACTTACATTCCAAAAGCAATCGATAACGAATTACGTGTATTAGAGAATACCTGGTGTTTGGAAAAACCTGAATGGATCCATGTAAAAGCTTTATCTAAAGAAGAAAAAGAAAAAGCAGATCTCTTTTGCAAAGCAAAGATGTTAGATAGAGGTGAAGCAGAGGCGATTTTTCTAGCCAGGAAGCTCAAAGTTAATTGGTTTCTAACTGATGATACCGCCGCAAGAGTGTTTGCTCAGGGAATAGGTATAGAAACCCATGGTTCTCTCGGCTTAATACTTTGGTCTTCGGCTCAGGGGAGACTGAGTTATGAAAGTGCAAAATCAGCTATTGAAAATTTGTTCAACACTTCCTTGTGGCTCTCTCGAAAGATCAAAAAGAAAGCATATGAAGCACTCGATCAGATATTTATGGAAGAATAATAGAGGTGGTATGAAGAATTGAAAGTACTCGCAATAGATTATGGAACGAAACGATGTGGGATCGCTGTAGGTGATTGTGATCTTGGAATAGCTCATCCTCTAACGACCTTGATAAACGATGGTAGATTGATCAAGAATCTCAAAGATATACTTTCACTGAGAGGAACGGAAGAAGTGATCATTGGATTACCTTTGAATGCAGATGGAACTGTTTCCAATATAGCGAAGAAGGCCATTAGATTTGCTCATATTGTTTCGCATGAACTCGGTATCCAGGTGAAGATGGTAGATGAAAGGTTTACAACGGATATGGCAAAAAATATTCTTGTAGAAGAGGGAATATCTGCCGCAAAGAGAAAGAAAAAAGTGGATAAAATATCTGCATCGTTGATCCTGCAACTTTATTTCTCCAATCCTTCTGCTGCAGTAACCATAAGGGATTTGAACCCATGATTCCTGCACGGATAAACACTAATGAAAGAAAAATAAAGGGATCAGCCCTCATCTACCATTCACTCATCAATATTTTTATCTTCGTGTTCATTCGTGTAGATTTGTGGCCGAATGCCTCTAAAATTCGATTCTATAATACCAACTCACTTCGTTTTTCCCGTTCACAGCGATCCCAACTGTTGGTGCCAATTTCACACTTCCAAACAAGAGTTTGACTCCAGTAGAAAGTTCTGCCCCTATTGAAATTCGCCTTTCTCCTTCTTCATCGAAAACACCTTCCATAAATATCTTCAAATAGGCATCTTCTAAATATATGTTTGGATTCCAGATGCCCTTTCTTATCTTCAAGAGTGGTAAGGAATACTCGATGTTTCCCATGATCTCTCCTCTGGAAGCCAATACGTTATTGTATCCCCTGACGATGTATCCCTTCAAGGTGGGACTATCAGGGTCATAAAATCCATTGAATCCTAACTTTATTTCGCTTTCATCTACGCAGCGTTGTAAAGACAATCCTGCATAATACCCTGTTCTATCTATATCGTTACCCAATGCCTTCCTTTCCAATGGAATTTGCAGCCCTATGTCTATTCGCGTCGTTGGAAAACGAAGCGATGTGGATATCAGGGGAGTGAGTTCCAGATGAGATAATGGATGCTTGAATACATCTTTCATTCTGATGCTTACACCAGCCCAGAGTTGAGACATACCTGGATTCATTTTTACGATCAAAGGATAAGAAAAACCAAGACTTAGAGATGGAGAGGCATCTGTGGTATCGAATGAGAGATCCGTGATCAAAGGGGCAAAGAAAGCCGATGTGATCCCCACATTCGTGGAGAGGTGCTGTGTACCAGTATCATAGGCTAAAACAGCATTGTAACTCATTTCGTTCACTGCATCTCCCCCAACGAGTGCTGCCCCTATACCCCATTTTCTCTCATCGCTGTAAAATAATAAGGGTATTCGTACAGCAGGGAACAGAGTCTTGAGGTCATCGAGATAATCTCCATATGAAATATCCTTTTTATCAAGATGAAACGTCGGTATGACAGAAAAGGGAAAACTTTTTAATGTGGATTGAGTACTGAATTTCACAGCTTTTTGATATATATCCGTTCCGTTTGAATTAATTCCTATGAAGTAAAGTAGGTTTTTCTCACTATCATAAGCTGGGGATACGGCATATCCACCATTGGTTAACCTGTATATCTTCTTCGTTAAGAGATCACAGCAAAAGATACCGTAAACGCCATTGTAATTTGCCGTGAAGAATAGTTTCTTCCCATTCAAGGAAATATTTCCTTCATAATAAGGGGTATTGACAAGAGGTTTTAGGCTATTAGTTTTAACATTGAGGAGAAATAACCCTGCATTATGCCAATCTTTCCTTGCAGAGACAGCGATGTTATTGCCCTCAGATGTCATCTCCAGTATAAGATAATCGGTATCGAACAATTTTTTCCTCTTGTCTTTGTAAAACTCCCATACCTCCGAACCGAATGTATGTTTCCTATCTTTAGCATACAATATCTTATCATCATCCAATATCGTAAATGTCCTTATCGCATCTCCGAACAGTGTTTTATCTTTCCCTGTCTTCAGATCCTTTTCGCAAAGCAAGGAATAAATCCCGAAACCGAGCGAGGTTGCATTGGCATATCCTTTCTTCTCCTCCCATACGGTGTAATACAATTTGTCATCGTTAGAGATATACAAACGCGTTAGATGTGATGTGGTAGAGGTTACCACTCTTTCCCTGCCAGTCTCCAAATCTTTTTCCACGATTTCGTTGAAATTAAAGGTATTGAACACGCTGGTATTCACCGAGTAATTCCTGATGTAGTAGAGTTTTTCACCGCGGATCATAGGAGAAGTGATATTCCACCCGTTATGCGTTACCATTTTCCCATCTATCTTCCATCCTCTATATTTCTCCTTTTCATAAGCCCTCCATTCATCAAAGAGTTCGGGAAACGTCTTTCCAAAGACCGTCTTTGCCGTTCGATCCATCCCTATAAACGGTAAGACAGGTGATAAGTAGGATAAAATAGAAGAACCGTAAGAGGTGTAGAACCTGGGGAGTTTGTCTTTTCCATATTTTTCAGCGAGATAATTTGTGAATTCACTGCCATATAAATATGGGATCGTGCCAGATGGATACTCAGGAGGTGTATACGTAACGTCCGATATCGAAGGTAAGGTGTCTTCTGAGACCTTTGCCCCAAGTATTGCATCGAAACTGCCGTCGTTGAGTCTTCCTTCATAAAGCGAACGCGCTGATTCGCTGTACACGGCTATTCCCTCCATCATCCAGGAAGGCAAGAATAGATTGGGTGCGAATTCATTCCCGAAAAGAGAGGATAAGAGACCCGGAACGCCCTTCGCATTGGTAAGATGGGTCATATGAGTATATTCGTGTCCAGCCACTTCTCTCCACCAATTCTCTAAGAAACCCAATTCTCCTCCACCTGGTGGATAGGTATAGATGTGAATGTTGTAAAAGACAGGATCGGTATATCCATTCGTTACCTGTCCTATATCCTCAATGACTATTGGAACGTGGAGAATGCGATTACCAGTAAGGCTTGAGATATCTTTTCTGTAATATTCAAGAATATTCAACACTTCTAATGCTTCATTTTCATAGCCAGGCTTGTAGAATACGATGAAATCATCGGTTTTTATAGTCTTCCAATCCATCCATCCGAAGGCACTCGAAATGAATATGATCATCAATAATGAACACAGCAAGATTCTTTTTATCATGGTTGTTTCTTGACTTTCGATATCAAGAATGGAATGAAGAGTAGTGTGAAAAATGCACCGCATATCATACCTGTAACTAAGAGATAGGCTATCCTGGCATATAACAACATGGGGGCGAAAAAGAGAGTGGAGAAACCTGCTGCAAGGCTCAAGGCATTCGTCAAAATTACAGGACCAACTTCAGATACCGCATCTACTGCTGCTTTTTTAGATAAACTATGCCAATTGATTATGTGAATGGAATAATCTATACTCAGTCCCATTAAGATACCCGCAACTATAGAGGTAGATATTTCAAGATTTATCTTTGCGATACCCATGAATATGAATTGGAAGAGAACTGTTAGCGCAATTGGGAGAATAGCTATTAGACTTTCCAGAGGTTTCCTGAAGATCGCAAGGAGAAGTAAGAAGATCATAATGAATGCCATTAGAATGCTTTGAATCTGAGCGTTGATCACCCTCGAATTCATGTTGTAAAGGATCAGACCCGGCCCCACGAATTTGAAATGATAATCGTATCCTTTTAAAAATTCCTTTATCCTTTTAACGATCTGAAAAGTTCCCTTTGCATCAGTAACAGGTGTCTTTATCAGTAACCTCATCGTATCTCTATGGATAAACTGTCCTATTTCTTTGGAACCAAAGATTTGAAGTATTCCAAGTGGGATATCAAAATGCTCTGCGATATCCACAGCGCTTATTACATTACTAACTCCCTTAACAGATCTGATCTTATCTTCTAATTGCCTTACTACTACCTGATCTGAATTGAGAAACATACCCTTTTTCTCGATCATAAGATATAGTGGAAGAGTCCAACCGAAGTATTTATTTGAGATATACGTTGCCTTTCTGATGGAAGAATTCTTCTTGAAATAACCGAAGTTGTCTGAATTAACATTGATCCTCCGTATTATTATAGGAGATAAAACGACGATGATCGAAACGATGATTATGAATATAACATTTATCTTGTAATTGAACCTGAGATTGAGTCTCAAACCCATAGTCTTCCGAATCTTTGTTTTTTTCACTTTCAGAAAAGCAGGGATCAAAACAAGTGTCAGGATAAGACACATGAATATACCAAAACTCAAGAGCATAGACATTTCCCTAAATGCTTTCGATGGTATAAAGGCAAAAGACGCAAAACCTATCATCGTTGTTAAGGCGGACAGGATCAGAGGACGTTTTTCTTCCTTGAACGATATCTTTACTGCTTCTTCCTTTGGATAAATGGCAAGGAGCTGGACGTATCTGTTTATGAGGTGGAGTGAATATGCAGAACCTATCACGATCACAAAGAGTGCAGTAGTTGCGGTAAGGACATTGAGATGTATGTTTAAGAAAACGGCAAATGAATAAGATAGTGCACTCGCGAGAAGGGATACTATCAAAGGAAGTAAGGATAATAAAGGGTCTCTCAATCTCAAAAAGTATATCAACCATACTATGAAAAATAATCCAGGAGGATAGAAAAGGGACAACAGCCATATAGAATTGTAAAGTTCCTCATCTGCGGCTAAACCTCCTGTTATATAACATTTGAGTGGTAGGGATTTAAGGATATTTCTCAAAGATTTCAAAAGCGATGTGTTAGCCTTGTTATTCAACGTCACCGTAAGTGAACCAACTTTTCCCGTTTCATCTATCAAGTTGTTCACGTAGAGTTTGTCCGAAAGCAATTTCTTCCATTCATCTGGGGGGCCAGAAAGATAGGGTTCATTTTTCACTTTTATTCCTCCCAATAGAGAAATCCTGTATTTAGCAGCATCCACGAAACTATCTACCCTGCTTACTCCTGGCAGCTTCTTTATCTTCGATTCCACCTTTCTCACAGCAGTAATAATAGAAGTAGAAAGAAGGGTATCCTTAGACTCCAGGACAACTAATATAGTTCCACTATCCTTGAACATTTTTTCCATAGAACGTTCGGCAATAACTTCGGGATCATGTTTCGATAGAAAAACATCCGATGAGGATTCGATCCGAAGATGTGGAAGGGTAAAGACCGAGATCAGGACCACAAGAGCGATCACAGAAGATAAGATGATAAAAGCATTTTTATCTTTCATGATCTATCACCTGATGAACGAAAAGGAATGGATATATCATAGAATCTTACCAATACATCTGCAGGTTTGTCATCGATCAACATCATAACCTCCCTTATATTATCAAAATTAACAAATACGGTCTTAACAATGCAATTTACCATATCCACTTCATCCAGGATCGATTTAACATTTTTTATAGAAGTGGAAGCGAGATCGATATAACATATCTCCTCAGTTAAAAAGACATCTTTTACTTCAAATTGCAGTGGAGATAAGTATCCACTTTTTGCCAATTCATTCAGGATGAACTTCAATCTCAGGGTGGGAGCGTCGAAGATATCCTTTTCAACATCCATTCGTTTATCCATTACCGCATAATTAGAAGCATTTTTCTCTGGCACGGTGAACTTAACATCCATCTTCATGCCAGATAAAAAGTATGACAGACAGAGTAAACAAATAAGAACGCAAATATGCCTCTGCACTTTTTCTCCTTCTCATCAAGGATATCTATAATTATTCAGCCACGAATTTGCAAAAAGTCAATCCATTTATTATGTTCATTTCTTTTGTCTTGATACAAGTCAAACGAACCAAAGAAAAGATCAACAGGACAATTTCATTTCACACTATACACTCTCATAACCGTAGGGACAGGCAAATTCATCTTACACTATACAGATGAAAAAGATTGTTATCTGTTCAATAAGATCTTTAAATCCTTTATCTTTTGAGGATTTGCAATTAAATACTGTTCTTCTCCCTCTTTTATTAATTTATTTTCTTTTAGAAAGTTAATGAGTTTGTCTGCCTCTTT
>QNAT01000047.1 GCA_003641555.1 Thermotoga sp. | reverse complement strand
GATTTAACACCGAGTGTATTGCTCTCTCTGTGCATTTCCTGGAGTACGAAATCGAGTTTCTTTCCAACAGGTCCTCCCACACCAAGCAGTTCTCTCGCTGTATTCATATGGTGTTTTAAGCGAACCAATTCTTCATGCACATCTGCCTTTATAGCTGCCATAGTGATCTCTTCTTCTAATCTTTCGGAATTAAAGTCGATATCTTTCGTCATACTTTCTACCATATCCTTTATCTTCTTTCGGTACACCTCTACCACAGATGAAGAGCATCTCTCTATTTCAGATATTTTGTCTTCTAATTCGCCAAGATTATTTACAAGGTCTTCTCTTAAAGCATTACCTTCCTCTACCCTCGATTCGTCTAAGCGTTGCAACGCTGTGTTTAAAACGGGCTCGATCTTTCTCCATATCTTCTGAGTATCTGTATCCATATCCATATAATCCACAATTCCTGGAAATGCAACGATATCAGATATCGAGATATCGTTCTTCTCCAGATTGAATTCCTTCCCTATCTCTTGCAATATCTTATGATATTCTTCTAAAATGCTCTTATTCAAGATCAAATGACCTTGTTCTACCGTAGATGAAGAAAAATTTAAATAGACATTGAGAGTGCCGCGATGTACATGTTCTTTAACTGTTGCAATTATCCTGGTTTCTATAGAGCGGAGGCCAGGCAGTAGGGATACATTTACCACGAGATTCTTATTGTTCACACTTTTTACAGCAACATAAATGAATTCATCTTCATCCACTTGTTTTGCCTCTCCAAAGCCCGTCATGCTTTTCAACAATCCCATCTTCGTAATAACCTCCATTCATTTATATAAAATAGGCCATTGCAAAACCCAAAATCCCTCTATGACACAATATTTTATTTTGTAATATCTCCCATTGCATACATATCTCTAACATCCAACATCTATCATTCTGTTTTCAGATACCCATCATCATGTTCATTTCTTTTGTCTTGATACAAAAGAAATGAACCAAAGAAAAAATCAAGGCCAGTACGAAATTTGCTAAAATTCCGCGTAAAAAATATTAAAAATGGGTGGACTCCCTTCGCTCAGACAGTATCATTTTCTTAACGCATTTTTCCTCGAATTCCTTAACGCAAATTTTGTAATGCCGACTTAAAGTCAAAACCTCAATGGGATACACTGCCTTTGTGGATCAATCGTCAATGACCCTGTGTGGATCAATTTCATTTTACACTATGCATTCTCATAACCGTAGGGACGGGAGTTTACCTCCTGTCCGATGGGACGCAGTCCCATAACCTCATTCACCTACGGTGAATCGGACAGGTTTAAAAACCTGTCCCTACAATTTTTTGAAACGATCGTATCTTAACATTCTATTTTCAAATACCCTTATTCATGTTCATTTCTTTTTCTTTTTGTGTTTTGCCCAACTCTTAAGTTGCTCCGATACCAATTGATGCACAGAACCAGAGGTAAAACTTCCATCTTTATGCTGCCTTCCGGCTTTCTTCCCTGTCATTATTTCTATAGCTTCATCCACATTCTTGACAGTATACACAAAAAATTCTCCTTTTTTAACACTTTCGACAATTTCTTCTTTCAGCATGAGTTCATCTGCATTCTTCGAAGGTATTATAACACCCTGCGTACCGGCCAGGCCTTTCAATCTACATACCTCGTAAAAGCCTTCTATTTTTCTATTCAGCCCACCTACGGGTTGAACTTCACCGAATTGATTTATGGAGCCCGTTACCGCTATATCCTGTCTCAATGGAATTTTACCAAGACTGGATATGAGTGCAAGAAGTTCTGCAAGAGAAGCACTGTCACCTTCCACACCACCATAAGTTTGTTCGAAACACAATGTTCCCTCGAAAGAAAGAGGGATATCACTACTATATTTTTCCGAAAGGTAGCCTGATAAGATGAGAATTCCTTTACTATGTATATTACCACTCATATTAGCCTCTCTTTCGATGTTGATAACACCTTTTTCCCCGGTAAATGTTCTTGCCGTGATCTTCACTGGAAATCCGAAAGAGCGTTCTCCAGAATAAAAGACACTCAAACCGTTTACCTGCCCTATTTTCCTATTCTTTACCTCTAACAAGATCTTCCCATCTTTATACATCTCTCCTATCTTTTCACGTATCAAATCGGTTCTATATTCCTTTTCTTTCATTGCCCTTTTGACATCGCTTTCTGAAATCTCACGTACATTTCGCTGTTTTGCTCTGAAACCCGCTTCTATTACTACTTCCATAACTTTGTTGAATTGTGTTGAAAGTTTTTTCTGAGAGTTTACAAGCCTTGAACCATACTCTACTACGCTTGCAACAGCTTCAGAAGTAAGAGGTGGCAGTGAATGTCTTTTACATACAGAAGCCACAAACCTCGAGTATTTCGATATGTTTGCTTTATTCCTGGGCATTTCGGAATCGAACATGGCCCTAACTTTAAAGAGTTTGCTAAAATCTTCATCGTATTCTTTCAGTAGATCGTATAATTCATTCGAACCTATCAATATAACTTTGATGTTCAGCGGGATTGGGGATGGCCTTAAAGACCTTATGGTCGAAAGACCTAAATGGTCCTGGAGATTTTCCACGCGAA
The DNA here is from genome assembly GCA_003641555.1 of Thermotoga sp. Taxonomy (GTDB): domain Bacteria; phylum Thermotogota; class Thermotogae; order B3-G13; family B3-G13; genus B3-G13. The sequence continues at coordinate 5,046 of QNAT01000047.1, read as the reverse complement.
TCTTTTCCCATGTGAGCGAACGTTTTAAACCTTCCCATGCCCCTACATTCTTCAGCAGATCTTCCGCTTGTAGTATGAGATAACCTCCGTTTGCTCTGTGGATAGAACCTGGCCTTATCATGGTGAAATCTGTAAATGCAAGGAACATCTGGGTTTCATACTCTATTCTACCGAAAAGATTATGATAGGTAGGATTTACTTCCATAACAACAGGAGAACCCTTTCCCTTTGAATTATCAACCAGAAGATTCACATAATATCTCTTTTCAATATCTGATGTTGGAACAGTTTTCTCTTCAGTACCCTGAAAGTAACTCAGATTAGAAAGTATATCTTGCTTCATCTTATCGAAGTGATCTATCAATTTTGGAATCTCCGCATATTTTTCCTTGAGTTCATCTATCATAGGTGTTAAGATAAACAGCCCTACTTCTTTATTCAGTTTCTCCAACTTTTCTTTCTCTTCTTTTTCGATCTTACGAATTTCCTTAACACTCACCCTTAAATATTCTCTCAAGTTCTCCACATGTTTTGTTATCTCTGTCTTCGCATCTTCATCGAGTGCTTCATAATCTTCTCTTGACATCACCTTACCATCCCGCAAAGGAAGGATGAGAAAACCCGTTGGGTTCTGTTGAACGGTTAGATTATCCTTTTTAGCCCTTTTAAGCAATTCATCCCATATTTTGCTTTTCATCTCATTTGTCTGCTTTGTTACACCCTGGCGCTGTTTTTCATATTCTTCACCTTCAAATGCCTTTGGTATAGCACCTTTCAATTCTTTTACGAAATTTTTCATATCCATTTTCAATTCTCTTCCAGAACCTGCTGGAAGTTCTATGGCAATAGGACTGGTAGGTTCATCAAAGTTGTACACGTAAATCCAATCGTTTGGGACAGGTTCTGCCTTTGCCATTTTTTGAGCAAGGGCTTTCACGTATGTCCTTTTACCCGTGCCAGTAGGACCAGAAACGAATATGTTGTATCCATGTTCTTTAATACTCAGGCCAAACTTCAGAGAGTCTTTTGCCCTTTTCTGTCCAACTATATCATCTGTGGGTCTCAATTCTTCAGTTGTCTCAAAGTCAAAGTATTTCGGATCACATCTTTTATAAAGTGCATCTGAAGGTAATTCAAACTTTCTCACCAGGATCAGCTCTCTTTCACCAATATATTGGGTCTTTCGATCTCAACACCATTCACATTGAATTTCAAGGTAGGCCATTTTCCAGTACTAACAGTCAAGATGTCACGACCTTCTTCAGTTACAAGAATGGTATCTTCGGATTTTGTACCCGCTATGGTAGGATTCCATGCAAATAATTCATTAGATTCTATCCTGAGTGGTGCGTTGGGAACCGCCTTTGCCTCCCTTGCTCTGTATCCCGCCAATCCTCCTTGATGATGTTTCTTCCATTCATCTGGATATTCCATATCTTCGTATGCCTGACAGATTTTGTCGAAGACATCACCAAGCGTCTTCCCAACGATAGTATTACCTATGGCAACGGCATCTACATAGCAATTCTTTCGATGCTGCTCGAATAACGCATCATTTTTTTCAAAACTCACTATCCTTGTTGAAGATAATATTAAACCATTTCTTCTACCACAAACAGATGCCATCACATAATCGTTACAGACCTCATCTTTTGGCAGGAAATGGCGATATATCCTCCCCCTTTTCTCACCTCCCACGAGCACCAGAACAGGCTCAACAAAGTTTGACATCAAGTGTGATGTAATAAGGGCTTCTATTTGGCGTTCTGACATACCCTTTTCTATCAATAACATTGCAGATTCGAGAGCATTTGCGATATCTTTTCCCAATCGTTTTGCTTTTTCTACTTCCCAGGAAGTTAACTGCCATCTCAAAGGAGCTATTTCCTGCTCTACATTCTTCGTCCCAAAGGCACCATCATCCGAAACCATGTCTCCGTTTAGTGCTAATTCTTTAATGATATTCTCGAATCCTTTATCATCATCCCATCGATACTCCATTGCTTCTACATCAAGGTCTTTTACTTCTTCTTCCAGTAATCGATTGATCTCTACGTTATCCGCGATAAGATAACATTTATCCTTTGTAACGAGCAAAGAACCCACACCGTCTTCTGTCGAAAATAGTATCCTATTACTCCCACCACCAGTTAACCAGGCAAAATTATACTGTTTGGATAGCAAAATAGCACCGTAATCATGCAACTTTAGGAACTCTTTGAGTCTTTTTATCTTTTTCTCGAATTCCTCCTTATCATGCATATAAATATCTTTTGACAACTCAGAAGGGTTCACCGTCATTCCCAGAGCCAATTTTAGAGAAACTAAACCCACTTGTAGTTGGTCATCATCAGGTTCAGCAGTCGTTATCTTTTGAACCCACATACCTGGAAGAGCTAACCATTTGATGAAAAGGGAATCCAAATGTCTGGCACTAAACCTCTGTATTTCATACGTCAAACCTGCTATTAACGGGATAAAAGCAAGTCTCGTTATGATTCTCTGCCAGAAATCCAGTGTCCCAAATATACCCAATAAACTGAAGATAAAGATCGATACTATCAGAACAAGCGCAAGAAAGCTTGTCCCGCACCTCGGATGGATGGTCGTGTGTTTTCTGGCATTTTCTACTGTCAGTTCTTCACCCGCTTCATATGTATGTATGGATTTGTGTTCCGCTCCATGATATTCGAATATCCTCTTCACATCTTTGAAGAGGGATATGACCCGGATATAGATAACGAATATAACAGCTCTTACGACACCTTCTACCAATGAGAATAGACCTTCATTTTGTCTGATAGGATTGAAAAAACTTGCAACAAATAACGGTAGTAAGGAAAACAGTCCTACAGCAAGCAATAGTGCTAAAGCTATTGCCAGAAAGATATCTCTATTTGTTAATGGTTTTTCATCTGTTGCAGAGACTGTACGAGCGGAATAATCGAGTGCCTTTATTCCTATTACCATAGCGTCCCATAAAACACCGATACCACGGATAAAAGGTAATGATAAGAACTTGTATCTCCTGGTTACAGGGATGAGTGATATCTGCTTTGTAGCTATAGTACCGTCAGACTGCCTGACTGCCATAGCAGTGAACTTAGAACTTCTCATCAAAACTCCTTCTATTATCGCTTGTCCTCCTGTCGCGAGATCTTTTTCCTTTTTATCTGTCGATCGTTTCAAGATTCATCATCTCCTTTTATGTATCTTCCCAAAATATATTCAAATATTTTTCCTGTTTCTCAAACATCGCGTTACGATCCGCAATTTTATCATGGGTGTAACCACATAGATGTAACAGAGCATGTATCAAAACAATATAGAACTCTTTCAACAATGGTATTTTATATTCAGATGCATTTCTTTTAACTGTTTCAGTTGATATGATTATATCACCAATTATCTCATCTTCATCATCGTATGGAAAGGAGAGAACATCTGTCGGACCTTCTATGCCGCGATATTTTTCATTGTAATATGCAATGGTTTTGTCATTCGTAATAAATATGGATACTTCTCTTTTATAATTCGAGTTCAATTCATTTTTCAGAATATATCTTGTTATTTCCCCGATCTTTACTTCATCAATAGGGAATAATTGTTGTTCGTTTCTTATTAATATTTCCATTGTCTTCAGGCCTTTCATATTATGATCAGACTGAAAAAGATGTCATGCTGTTATTTCTGCGGAATGTGGTATCATGAATTTATGACCGTGTATAATTTAACTTTTTCATCTTTCCATACATTCACAACTGCAGGTTTTACCGGATTTCCAGTCTGAGGGTTAATCGTGATATTCCCGGTCGCCCCTTCCAGATTTTTCGTATGCCTTATGTAATAGTTTATATTTTCAGGAGTGGGTTTTTTCCCCGCGGATACACATGATTTAACAGCATTGTACACGACCAAATATGCATCCCATCCAAGGGCAGATGAAGTGGGAGGAACATCATTATATTTCTTTTCAAACTCGATCACAAAATATTTCGCAGACTTTGTTTCTGCGGCATCTACATTGAAATGATCAGTAAAATAAAGCCCATCGACGCTATCTCCAGCATACTTGAAGACATCATTGTTTCCTCCAGTATCCCCACTTACCAACGCCCCTTTGTATCCCAGTTTTCTTAGCTCCTTTACTAAAATACCTAATTCCTTATAATATGCTGACAGGTAGATCATATTCGGATTCGATGCGGCTGCTTGTTGAGCAATATCCTTCAAGGTGGATTCCGTATCACCACGTTTGAAGTAAAACAAAGCCAATATCTTCCCCTTCAGTTCAGAGAAAGCCTCTTTGAAATATGTGGCAAGCCCCGTACAATAAGGTTCACTTCTATCAACGATCAACACAGCATTCTTTACTTTCAAAGTCTTTATGGCGAAGTTAGCTGCAACTTTACCCTGGAATGGGTCGATAAAGCAGACACGGGAAATGTAATTCTTATCTTTTGTCGTTAAGGGATTGGTGGAATATGTGGATAATAGAGGGACTTGTGTATTTTCTGCGACCAACGCTGCAGCGATCGCCAAACTGCTCCAGGGATAACCAATAAGTACAGCAGCTCCTTCATCGATCAACAGGCTAGTAACCCCTTGAGATCGTTCTGGGTTCGTTCTGTCATCTCCTTTTATCAACACTATCTTATAATCCCCAACAGAAGGCATTAACTCATTCGCTAATCGAATCCCATCCCAGGTTTTCTCAGCGTTTACTCTTCCTTCTCCGGTAAATGGTAAACAAACACCTATTTTTACTTCTGCAGCAAATAATCCTGCGTAAATGGAGAAAAATATGCATCCCACGATCAAAAAGTATCTTTTCATCCACCATATACCCCCTTTATTTTCACTATTAAACATATTCTATCATATTTTCAATCATTACGAATTGCACCTTTTCACAGTATACAGCATTATGTTCATTTCTTTTGTCTTGATACAAAAGAAATGAAGCAAAGAAAAAGTCAAAATCCTAACACTATAATTTTTTATCTGTTGTTTTTTTCTGCCTCTCTGTGGCTGACCCCACCTGTT
>QNAT01000046.1 GCA_003641555.1 Thermotoga sp. | reverse complement strand
TGTTACGATGGTTCCACTGCTGATGCCAGTATCGCTTTCGATAAGCACATGTCTTCCCACATAAATCGAATAATCCTGGTCGATTGGGATAACGATGTTGTCGGTACAACGAAAACGGTTATTAAAAGATTTTACCAACATATTACAGGTAAAAGTTTTATCGAAGGGAAAACAGATCCATCTTCGATCATAGGTCCAGGAAAGGGTAAGATATGGGGGGTACGTTTCGATACAGCAGGTGATATGCGAGATATATTCGTTGTACCGAGAGATAAATCTTCTTTTGGGGTATGTCCCGAATTGGTCTGGAGGGCGAGAAAGGAATTCAATAGGATAGGTTTGAAGGATTTGAAAATAGTAGTTTCCGGGGGATTCGATGCGGAGAAGATAGATCTCTTCGAAAAGCTCAATGTTCCCGTGGACGTCTATGGGGTGGGATCATATCTACTGAGGGAAAAGATAGATATCACTGCTGATATAGTGGAAGTGAATGGTAACCCCTGCGCTAAAGTGGGGCGAAAAAAAGGAGATCTTTCGAGATTAGTTCCTGTTAAAGATTTCTGAATTTTTCCAAAGTATTATTAGGAATTGAGGTAAAATTATTATTAGTAGTTAGTGCTACTAAAGGCTATCTTTTGATAATTGTTTAAGATGTATTTCTCCAAATAGTAGCGTATTCAAAACTCTGTGCTCATCTGATATAATAAAAGACAATATGTTAGAGAATTATGATCTCGAGCATTTCTTTTTTAAAGGTAATGATGCTATAGCGCTTATGAAAGCCCTGGATATCAGAAAAAGGGTTTTTATAGAGGAACAAGGTATTGAAGAAAAAGATGATTTGGATGGGAAAGATAGGAGGAGTGTTCATTTACTTGTTCTTTTAGGAACTAAGCCTGTGGGAACAGCGAGATTGAGAAAAATAGGTGATCATTCCTTGAAACTGGAGAGATTTGCTGTCTTAAAGGAATTTAGGGGTATAGGGATAGGGAAGAATATGATATACGAGATAGAAGAGTATGCAAGAAAAATGAATATAGAAAGATTGATTTTAGATGCCCAGATGTATGTGAAAGGATTTTATGAAAAGCTGGGTTATTCTGTATGTAGTAAGGAGTTTTACGAAGCAGGTATACTCCATGTAAGGATGATAAAAAGATTGATTGAGGGGTGAAGGTGTGATCAGATTGAAAAGAACTCATAATTGCGGAGATATCACAAGAGAGGATATCGGTAAAGAGGTCATATTAAATGGCTGGGTAAATGATATGAGAAAGTTGGGGAATCTCATTTTTGTAACGCTGCGCGATAGGAGTGGTTTTATCCAGATAGTCTTCGATCCCCGGGTTAGCATTCAAGCCCATAATATTGCAAAAGATGTGAGAAAAGAATATGTGCTGGCAATAAAAGGGAAGGTAAAAGAACGGCCTGAAGGTACGATAAATCCTGCTTACAAAACAGGAGAACTCGAAGTGGCTGCAATCGATATAGAAGTTTTAAACACCTCTAAAACACCACCGATCTACGTAAATCGCGATAATAGGACAGATGAAGACCTTAGATTGAGATATAGGTATCTTGACCTTCGCAGACGATCCATGCAGAAAAATCTTATTCAGAGGCATAAAATAGTTCAAAGTGCGAGGGCATATTTGAATGAAAACAGTTTTATCGAGGTTGAAACACCAATCCTCACCAGGAGTACGCCTGAGGGTGCACGTGATTTTCTCGTGCCCTGGCGAGGAAAACCAGGTTATTGTTTTGCTCTACCCCAATCTCCTCAGTTGTTCAAACAACTCCTGATGATAGGGGGATTGGAGCGTTATTATCAATTTGCCCGATGTTTCAGAGATGAAGATCTCAGGGCTGACAGGCAACTTGAATTCACGCAGATAGATATCGAGATGTCGTTTGTAGAAGTAGAAGACATCTTATCCATCACTGAGGGAATGGTAAAACGTGTCTTCAAAGATGTGCTGAATAAGGAGATCGACATTCCATTGAATAGACTTCAATATTCAGAAGCTATGGATAGATATGGGTCTGATAAACCTGATAGACGCTACGGTCATGAACTCATCGATCTGACAGATGTATTTTGCAATACTACTTTCAAGATATTCCGCAATACCATTGGCTCAAATGGTGTAATAAAGGCGCTAAAAGTTGAGAACGACCTGGCATTTTCTCGTTCTGCCATTGATGATCTTGAAGATGCCGTCAAAGAAGTGGGAGCAAAGGGATTGATCTGGATGAAATTCGAAAACAATGGTGTTAGATCTCCCATTGCCCGTTTCTTATCGGCTGCAGAAATAGAATCTATGAAAGAGAGATGTAGTTCTTCAAATGGAGACATTTTGTTTATCGTAGCGGGGGATAGAAGTATCGTTAACACCGCATTGGGAATGATAAGAGGCACTTTGATCTCCAAACTACCGGATCCAGAAGAAACTTTCGATATCTTATGGGTTTTGAACTTTCCATTCGTAGAATGGGATAAAGAAGAAAATAGATACAAAGCAGAACATCATCCTTTCACCATGCCGAATCTGGAAGAATTCAAGAGATATAAAGACACTGATCCATTGAAGATTGGTTCTTTGACCTATGATCTGGTGATCAATGGCGTGGAAATGGGAAGTGGGTCTATAAGAATAAATACTCCGCAACTACAAAGAGAGGTTTTCGAACTCTTATCCATAAAGGAAAGAGAAGCGGAGAAAAGGTTTGGATTTCTATTAGAAGCGTTGGAATATGGTGCACCTCCACACGGAGGAGTAGCCATAGGGATTGATAGACTCGTTATGTTGATGACAGGTAATCGTTCCATTCGTAATGTGACTGCATTTCCCAAAACAAAATCGGGTTTCGATCCTCTAACGAATGCTCCTTCAAAGGTTTCTGAAAAGCAGTTGAAAGAACTTCATATCCGCATAATAGAATGAAGGTAAAAGAAGCCCTAACCTGGGCGATCAGACAATTAGATCTGGATTTCATAGCAAAGCCAAAGATCGATGCTCTCCTTTTGCTTTCTCATACTCTTGGGAAGAAAAAGGAATGGATTTCGGCACATCCCGGTGAGTCTTTGTCTCAGGAAGCACTGAAATCATTTAAAGATGCCGTAGAAAAGAGAAGAAATGGCAAGCCTTTACATTATATACTGGGCTGTAAAGAATTTATGGGTTTGAAATTCGAGGTGAATGAGTCTGTACTCATCCCTCGATTTGAGACAGAAGACCTGGTAGGATATCTGATAGAAAGATATGCAAGAAGGGCATATACATTTGCAGATATAGGAACTGGCAGCGGTGCCATAGGTGTAAGTCTTGCATACCATCTTCCATTGTCTCACATATATGCAACCGACATAAGCGAAGAGGCTTTAGTAGTAGCCAGGAAAAACGCCAAAAATATCGGCGTAGATGAAAGAATAAAATTTCTGAAGGGAGATCTATTAGAGCCGCTGAAAGATGTGATCGATAGAATAGATGTCGTGATCGCCAATTTGCCGTATGTAAAAGTAGAAGATTACGAAGAACTGCCGTTGGATGTTCGCAGAGAACCTGAACAGGCATTACTTTCCTCAGAAAGAGGAATTGGTGTATATAAGACTTTGCTCTTGCAGATGAAAACCTATGGCATATCAACCGCATACATCGAATGCACACCTGCAGAGATAGGAGAATTAACGGCATTTATTTTTTCGTTGGGTTTCGGACATCGGGTAATAAAGGATAGCGGTGGCGCTGAACGATTCATGGTCATAGGGGTCGAGATCTGACCCCTATGATATTAAATATACCCTTTTAACCAATAATAAAATAAGGCTAAATACTCATGCAAAAGCAAATGCATATTCCTTAAATCTTGATAGAATCCATATGTGTAAATTTCACTACCCTTCACAGGTGCTGGCAGGGCCTTAATGTGTACTCTATTAAAGCAATACAGCGCTCTTCTCATATGATAGGGAGAAGTTACAAGAATCACATCATCGTCTATGCCATATCTTAAAAGAATTTTCCTGGTATATACGGCATTTTCATAGGTGCTTGAAGAGCGAGATTCTTTTATCATCATTTTAGGAGGAACACCATCTTTTAAGGCTGCCTTGTACATTTCCTCTGCTTCAGTATGTCCTGATACTCCATCTCCTCCAGAAAGAATGAGGAAACTTCCTAACTCCTGTTCAAAAAGAGTAATCCCATAATCGATCCTTTCCTGCGTACTGATTCCCATATTTCCGTCAGACCTCAGTCCACCTCCCAACACAACGATAGCCTTTGCAGGAGAGAGTTTCCCTTCCACATCCAATAACTTTGTTAGTCCATATTGAGTGAATGGGAGATATAAGATGACAAAAACTACTATTATGATTGCAGTGGTTCTTTTTACTATCTTTTTCAAGGATTTTACCTCTACTTTCTTGAACTCGTTAAAACCTGCCTACCAGATATATTATAACAATTATAAGATATCAACCCGTTTTTGATCCACCCTGCCAGATTACTATTCCATGCTTTTTCTCATTCTGCAACTCCCTTTCATATTCAACATGATAATGGATTTACGTTTTACATAAACTCATAAAGACATATTACCGCAAAAAAATATGATTATATTACACCTTTTTACAGTACAATCATGTATAATAATGTTATGTCTAATAAGATTTTGATTGTAGGTACAGGAAAGGTCGGAAGTGTTCTTGCCGTAACTCTCGATAGGCTTCCTGAATACAGAATATCTCATCTCTACAACAGGAATTGGAAAAAGGCAGAGCGTCTGTGTAAATTGTTATCCAATTGCTCTGTTACAGACAATATAAAAGAGATCTTGCAAGAAGTAGATACGATTTTCATCACCGTACCGGACAGGGAGATAAAACCTGTTTATGATGGAATATATTCACATTTGAAAGCAGGGCAGATTTTAGTACACTGCAGTGGTGCATTGGGAAGTGATGTCTTTGATAAGACAACGGATGCGGTGAGTATCCATCCTAACTTTTCATTTTCTTCGACTTTCCCTCCTAAACTACTTCCCGGCGGGATCTACTTCGGCATTGAGGGAAGAGGAAAGGGATTACCGTTTGCAGAGGAACTGATAAAGGCATTAAAAGGTAAACCCATACATATATCTACGGAGGAAAAACCTCTCTACCACCTTTCGGCTGTCATCGCAGCTAATTTCACACTCGCCATGCTCGATATCTCACGATATATCTACGGAAACATCGATATAAATGAAGAAACATGGAAAAAGGTGGCGTTACCTCTGGTAAGATCCGTTTTGAAAAACATCGAAAACTCCTCTATTGAAGATGCTATAACCGGGCCAATAGCCCGCGGTGAAAAGGATGTAGTAAAGAGAGAAGGAAAGGCCTTGAAAGCAATTGATCCTGAGTTATACAACATATATGAAAAGGTCAATGAATTGCTTTACGAGATCGCAGCGAAGAAGAATAAATGAAATGGGAGCAGGATTTATTTCCTGCTCCCACAGTGGCGAAGCCCAGACTTGAACTGGGGACACGCGGATTTTCAGTCCACTGCTCTACCACCTGAGCTACCTCGCCTTATGAATGGCGGACCCGACGAGGATCGAACTCGCGACCTCCGGCGTGACAGGCCGGCATGGTAACCATCTCCACCACGGGTCCATTTCGCTTTGGTGGGAACGGTAGGATTTGAACCTACGACCTCCTGCGTGTAAAGCAGATGCTCTCCCACTGAGCTACGTTCCCTATCAGGCGCCCTCACGGAGATTCGAACTCCAGTTACCGCCGTGAAAGGGCGGTGTCCTTGACCCCTAGACGATGAGGGCTTTCATAGATCATTTGTCTCGACACGTAAATTATAATCTATTAAATCCATCCATGTCAAACTACTATGGGTTGTATAATAAAAACACTTGATGAAAGGGTCAACATCGATTATGATACAGCCAACTTTTCTTGACAGATCTCTTGAGGTTATGATAAATTATTACATATAGATATACGTTCTATAGGGGTGTTCTTCTTTCATAAATTTTTCAAAAAATTGCTATGAGAGGCAGATCATATTATTTTTCCTCTGATTCTCTGTAGCTGAGTAGTTGAGGTGAAATCATGAAAAGATTAGTTGGTATCCGACGAGAGGATAAGAATCGTTGGGAACGCCGAGTCCCGTTAAGTCCAAAGCAGGTCGAGGAATTAAAAAGGAATTACCCCATTGATTTCGTTGTTCAATCTTCGCCAATCCGAATCTTCCCCGATGAAGCATATTTAAATGTTGGCGCCAGTGTTCGGGAAACGCTTTCTCCCTGTCCTGTTATTTTTGCGGTAAAGGAAATCCCGGTAGATCTATTAGAGCCAAAAAAGACCTATGTGTTCTTTTCTCATACCATAAAAGGCCAACCTCACAACATGCCAATGTTGAAGAAAATCATGTCTTTAGGATGTCAACTTATAGACTACGAGAGATTCGTAGACGATAGTGGAAGACGCCTGATAGCCTTCGGTAGATTTGCTGGCCTTGCTGGCATGATCGAATCATTGGTGGCATTAGGGAAGCGTTTGAATTGGGAGGGTATTCGTAATCCATTTGTCGAGCTTCGCCATGCATATCAATATGAGAGTCTGGAGCAGGCAAAAATGGCGCTTACCAATGTGGGAAAGAAGATCGAAACAGATGCTCTTCCACGTTCGATTACCCCTCTGATTTGTGGGATTGCAGGATACGGTAACGTTTCTCGTGGGACACAGGAGATTCTGGATTGTCTACCTATTCTGGAGATCGCACCTGAAGAAATATCTTCGGTCATTAATAGTTCTGATTACAGCAAAAATCGAATATACAAGGTAGTATTCAAAGAAAAAGACATCGTTGAACCCACTTCCTCTGATGCACAGTTCAACCTACAAGACTATTATAAAAATCCTGGAAGATATCGTCCAAAATTTTCACAATACCTTCCTTATTTAACCGTTCTGATAAATGCCATATATTGGGAAAAACGCTATCCGAGATTGGTTACGAAAAAAGGACTCAAACGACTATATGAAATTGAAAAAAGGCCTCGCTTAAGAATTATCGGTGATATCTCTTGTGATATCGAGGGTGCTATAGAGTGTACCACCCATACTGCAGAACCAGATGAGCCGTTTTTCGTATATAATCCATTCAATGGGCAGACTACAAAGGGATATGAAGGAATGGGCCCTGTGATAATGGCAGTCGATAATCTACCTTGTGAGTTTTCAGCAGAATCTTCTACTTCGTTCGGGGAAGCACTCAAAGCCTATGTGCCATCTATTGTCCTGGCGGATTACTCGCTTTCGTTCGAGGATTGTGACCTCCCACCTGTGATAAAGAGAGCAACTATTGTTTATCATGGAGAACTTACACAAAATTATCGATACTTAGAAGGATTCTTAGAAGGATCGTAATTATCCACCATACAATCGGGCTTGAATATACTAATCCTACTCTGAAAAGTATATATTTATGCAGACTTGAAAAAGGTATCGGGCAGCACTTTGTAGGGACAGGAGATACAATAAATGTTGATTTTGAATGTTGAATGTTGGATTGAAAGACAAAAGAAATGAACATAAAGGAGTATTGCAAAAAGAGGTATTTGAAAACTGAATGTTAAGATACGATCGTTTCAAAAAATCGTAGGGACAGGTTTTTAAACCTGTCCGATGGAACGGAGTTCCATAATATCATTCGCCTTTGGCGAATTGGACAGGAGGTAAACTCC
>QNAT01000045.1 GCA_003641555.1 Thermotoga sp. | reverse complement strand
TGTAAACTCGGTTATTCCTTGAGGCAGAAGTACACCTTTGTTGTTTGTATTTCTATTGTACCAACCATACCCTGAGAAATTACCAAAGGCCTCAGCAAATCCAATGATATTCGTTGACTCTGCAAGATCTGCTGAGGCAGCTAAAAAAAGAGGTCTTCCATACTTTTCAGCACTTTGTGCATTGATCCAGGCTCCCCAAATCCTCAGAGCTTTTCTATTCGCTACATGGTTTCCTGGGCTAAAGAAAACTTCTTTAGGATATCGTTTATAATCGAAAAATGCCTTATCATAAAAGACTTCTGAGTTAAGCTTTATATGTCTTGAATTTGGCACATTTTCAGCGATCTCCAAAAGCTCATCTGTGATCTTTCCTACAAGATCATCACAGCTTAACACTACATTAAGAACACGTTTGAGGTTTTCTCGAGTCTGCTTGACGAATTCCTCTTCTTCTGGCGGAGGTTTTCCATATCCAATGAAATCTACGTCATAACGATTCATAAAATCCTCACGAGTCTTCCAAAAGATCTCAGAATTTGCTTTATGAGGGCTTCCATGAGATTTATTATCGTATATCCCATATCCATAGCCCTTTTTTGTCTTAAACCATGCAACATTCGGTATATTTGGTTCTTTAGAATCATCCAATTTTTTAAGTGTTTCCAAAATTTCTTTCCAACTATGTCCATTTTCTGTGCCCATAACATTCCATCCATAAGGTTTAAACCAATCATCTGGTGTACCGTTGATCACTGTATTAACTGGATGATCATCTATCCCGAAATTATTCCAATCTATAAGCCAATACAAATTATCAAGTCCAAGTCCCCAGGCAGAGTTTTTTGCTTCATGCGATGTACCAGCACTTAAAGCAGTTTCTCCTTCGAGTAACCAGACTTTAACATCGGGATGCCCTGCACGTTTAAGTGCAAATGCCTCTCCAACGGATACCGGTAATCCATGACCAGAAGGCCCTGTATTGAATTTTAGAAAAAGCGTTTTACCAGAGAATTCTGCATGTCCTGGAAGTCCGCCACGATGGCGGAATTTCAAAAGATCATCCAAAAGTATGATCTTTGCAGGATCTATAATGAAACGTTCCTCTTTCGTGTTTTCAAATCGTTTTTTGAACGCCTCACCAATGATTGCTAATGCGGCATAAACCAATGGTACGGTGTGTCCAGCAGCGAGTATAAATCTGTCGGCAAGAGGAAGTTCAGGATGCCTGATATCGAATTGCATCTTTCCAGAGAAGATCAATGTCAACATAATGTGAATCTTCGATCTGGATCCACCTGGATGTCCACTTTGTCTCAAATTAAGAGTAAAATCTATGAGTTGACCTGTAACATCCTTAATGATCTCTAGATCTTTGAAATCCAATAAGTGCAACACTTATCACCCTTATTTTCAATTATCTTAATTGTTCTCCGAATTCAATATTTTAATCCGACTTCCTCGAGAACAACATCCAATTTTTCTTTTAAGGTTTTCATTCCTTCCTCTTCAAAGGTTTTAAAAGGTTTTCTCATCGGTCCAAGGTCAATGCCTCTAAGTTTCAATGCTACTTTTAACAACGGCATGTTTGCTCCATCTCCTAAAGCGAGAGATAATTTTGTAAGTTTCTCCTGATACTCTTTTGCTAACTTGACATTACTTTTCTTGTACAACTCATATACCTTTACGAATAATTCTGGAAAAACTGCTCCTGGTCCAGTTACACATCCATCTCCTCCCATCAATAATATAGAAAGAAATGCACGGTCATAACCAGCTAAAACTGAAAATTCAGAAGGAGTTTCAGAAATGAATGATAGTACCATTGAAAAATTCCCACTGCTATCTTTTATGCCCATTATATTTGGATCAGCGTGGTGCAATCGATTTACTAAAGCAGTGGATATTGAATTTCCCGCAAGCGCAGGATTGTTGTACAAGTATATAGGAAAGTCAGAAAATTTTCTGGCTATGGTATCGTAATAACCGAATAATTCCTCATCCGAATACTTGTAGTAAAATGGAGTTACCATTCCGGCACCATCAGCTTTCACTTCTTTGGCATGTTCTACTAATTGAACTGTTTCTTCCATTCTTACTGAACCGCAATGTGCAAATACAGCAACGTTCTTTCCTTGCGTTCTCTTTAAAACAGTTTCGAGAACTCTTTTTCTTTCCTCTACATTCATTATCAAGCCTTCGCCAGTAGAGCCGCATATGTACAGGCCATCTACTCCCTTTTCTACGAGAAAATCGATATATTCTTCCATTGCAGGTGGATCAAATTTTTCTTGACTATCGAAGGCTGTTAAAGCAGCCACAACAATTCCTCTTAGCTTCCTTTCTTTCATTTTGCCATCTCCTTTCTAATTAGCCAAACTTCTGACACCACGACATATTTTTGCTTGCCAAGGAATCTTAGCTCTAAAATGCCATTTTTAATGGCTTCCTTTGGAATATCGAATACAAATTGTTGAGGTTTTACCAAAGGTAGTTTAAAATCATCATGTAATAAGTGATCATTTGCATATAGTTTCTGATAACAAGTTGGGCACCAATCGTCGGCAAGATAAGTTACTCTTACCATATATTGTGCAATAGGTTCCAGACTGGTATATCTGAATTTAAAACCTATACTTCCAGGAGCTAATACATGCGTGTTTTGGGAAGGTCTGTTGTCGGGGCTGAGGTTACGGATGTTAACGCATGACAAAATATTTCCTTCTCGAACAAGATGAGGCTGCCTATCAGGATTACCAGCATCATCGTAAAATCCTCCAGGCCCGGGATCCTCGTACTTCAAGATCTGCTCCACCTTCTGCTTCATTGTTTCAGGTTTATCAGTATTTAATGTTCTTTCAAGTTCAACAATCATCCAATCAAGGTTGGTGATGCAGGAATCTAAACGATCGATCGAATGAAATTGCATACTTTCTACTTCTTCAATTTTGGCTGCGGTTTGACGAAGCTTTTCCTTGATATCGTTGTAGATCATGTCATTACGATGGTATAAAGATAGAACTCCCCTGATCATTTCGGGTAATTCAGCAGTATTCAGTGAAGATAAGAGAAACTCATTTATCTTTGGTGTTAGTTCTTTTTCATCCAACACCTTCATTTGTAAGAATTTGAGTAAATATGCAGAAAAAACGATCGATTGCCACCGCCAATTGTTCTCCAACCTGGTTAAAGGGAAAGAAGTGTTGATCTTCTTAACATATGAAAACAGATTATCCACGTCTGCTATGGATTCTATCAGCTTTTTCTTATATATTTTTTCTATAAGGAGGATTGAATTGTAAGCATCTTTAGATATTTCATCTCCAAACCACCATTTACAGTATTCCTGGATGATCTTATCTACATCTGCTTTGGGCCTCCAATCGAGTTGTGACCAAAATATCTTATTGAAATCATCGTGATTACCTTCACTATAAGGAATCGAGCCTGTTCCATATCTAACAGTTTCCTGGTGTATATTTGTTAAATCTAGGGGTCTGAAAGTTGGTGCGTCTTCACGACCACATAAAAATGCAATATGAGGATCTATATTCTCTATGCTGTATTGAGCACGAACGGGATGAGTTATGTCTGGGTATAATACTATTTCGTATTTTGAAGGTATCTGGGATCTCATTTCCTTTAAATATCTACTCAAAAGTCCGAATTCAGGATAATCTAAAAATTTATTATCGTGTTCAACTCTGGAAGGATTTAAATATGCCGATACCTTATCACTCCCAGGCCCATATGCAACGTATTCGATCCACTCAGGACGTTCTTTATCCAAATATTGATAAAGTATTTGATCTTGATAGTATGGTAAGGATTGATTGGAAATCCATATCCTGGCTTTGGGATGATGTTTGATCAGGATCTTGTAAGTATCTTCTACAAGTTTTAGATATGTCTTTACCCATGGTGCACACTTACCATGTTCTCCACATTTCTTACATCCTCCTTCATCTCCAGATGGTACGAATAGAAAATCTATGTTTGAGAGGGATTTGAAAACCATCTCTCTGTCGAATAGAATCAGTTCTCTTGCCTCAGGAATCGATGGGCAGACATATGGATCTCCAGGTAAACTCATATTATCTTTGACTTGAGCGGGAAATATATCATTAGGGGGTATCCATATACCGTATTTCATACCATAGCGATGAGCGATTTCAGGGATCTGCAGTTGAATTTGCCATCTATCCTCCCATTCTCTACGGCGTTCCTCAGATATAAACCATGCTTTGTCTCCCCAGGGGTTGATGCCTGGCCATCTTGCAAAATGTACGGGATAAAGACCTATAGTGTTAACACCAAATAACGCCAATTCTTTTATGTATTCTTCGTAATGCTCGATATCCCAGAATTCGGTAACGTTGTTCTGTTTGTGAGAGGCAAGAAAATGGCCTCTTATCTTAAATGCAGGATTTTCAAGTATTTCTGTTTCTGAAACTTCGACCACTTTTTGGGAAAATGTAGCGAGTCTTAAGAATTTCCCAATGCCATACAGCACGCCATGCGGATCAGTACCTATGATCAGGATATAAGATTTGTTATCTTTTTTCCCACATTTTATCCAAAATCCCTCAGGTTTACTGGGATAATATAGAGATTGCTCAGGAATATTTACCGAATTTATCACCTCCTTTATGTTAGAGGATTGCCCCACGATCATAATCGTATTAAAGTTTGATAATGCTTTCTTCTTAACAGTTTTATTCAATACCATACCTGTTTTCTTTTTAACTTCTTTTATGAGTATTTCAACTGCCAAATCTTCTAAAGGAAAGGTGTGCGAGGGTACAACCAATCTACTATACTTTGTTAATTTAACCATTTCGATCTCCTCCTTATGATCTAAAAATTGAAGTTCATAAACTCACTTTGAAGTCCCAATAAAAGATACTCCTCTAAAAAAGTACTTTTGAAAGATCGCAAAAATTCCTAACATTGGAGCTGTAGTAACAAGTGTTGCTGCCATTAAAAGTGGCCATAGATCGAAATTCTCATCTTGAAAGACCTGCAGTCCAAGTGTTAAGGGCTGTAAATTTCTCGATCTCAGTACTATTAAAGGCCAGATAAAATCATTCCAGGCGCCTTGAAATGAGAAAATAGATATAGCTGTTAAGGCTGGAAGAGCAAGAGGCAGGGCTATTTGCCAGTATATTCTGAATTCAGATGCTCCATCGATCCTTGCAGATTCTTCTATACTTTTGGGTAAGGTGAGAAAGTATTGCCTCATTAAAAAGATATTGAAAGGAGTGACGGCGGTAGGTAATATGAGTCCCCAATATGTATCCAAAAAACCTGTACCCCCTACGCCAAGAATGTTGTTACCTCCCACCAACGGAAAATTCTTCAGTATTAGAAATGTAGGAATCAATAGCACTTGAGAAGGTATCATCATAAGTGATAGGATCAGAATAAAGATCACATTTCTCCCCTTAAATTTTTTCCTGGCAAATGCATAGCCTGCCGGGGGACATATTATAAGTGTCAAAATGGTTTTACCACCTGCATAAATCAAACTATTAGTGAAATTTTTCCCAAAAGAAAACATCGTAAATATCTTTACGTAATTTCCAAATGCGACTGGTTTTGGCCTCCAGGATAATGGGTGAGCGTAATTATACTTAACAGTTTTTAAAGAACTATCGATGCTCCACAAAAACGGGATCAAAGAAAGTATAGCAATAAAGATCAAAAATACATATACCAATAATTTCATGCCATTTTTCGATTTACCCATTATTTCACTCCTCAACTCTAATTATCTTGAATTGTATTAAACTGAAGAATAATATGATCACAAAAAGTACAAACGACATAGCAGAGGCTCTACCCATTTTTAGATAAGAAAATGCATTCAAATATATCTGATGAACTACAGTTGTGCTCGCATTTTCTGGACCACCCTGTGTCATTATATATATTGCAGTAAAAACCTGGAATGATGCGATGATCGAGGTAACTATCACGAAAAGCGAAGTTGTCTTCAAAAGAGGTAAAGTTATATTCTTAACCATACTCCAACCATGTGCTCCATCAACCTTTGCAGCATCGTAAAGTTCTTTTGGAATGCCACTGAGCCCTGCAACGAATATGACTACATCGTATCCAAAGTCCTTCCATATAGTTATCGTGGATATAGAAGGAATCACAGTACTCTTACCATAAATCCATTGACTCCTTGGAAGATGTAAGGCAGATAATATACCATTTAGGATCCCCATATCCGGTTGATATATCCACAGCCATATCATCGAACTGGCAGTCATAGAAGTGAGAACTGGCAGATAAAAGAATATCATAAACGTTTTTTTATAATTGATAAAACTTTGAGTTAATGCTAGAGCAATTAAAAAAGACAAGATGACCTTTATTGGCACATAAAGAATTGCATAATAAGCAGTGTTAAACAATGCTTTTCTGAATACATTATCATGAAGAGCAAATCTATAATTCTGGATTCCTACAAACCTTGGTTTTCCAAGAATCGAATAGTCAGTAAAACTCAAAAAAAATGCTATGATGGTTGGTACAGCTACGAATAAAAATAACATTAAAAGGGCAGGCATTATAAATGTATATGAATATTTTTCTCCCAGCGTTTTGGGTTTCAAATAAAGCACCTCCAAATAAGTGGGGTGTGACTTATTGCCACACCCCAATGTAGATCAGTGTAATATTTGAGTATTAACTTTCCTTACTGCTTCATCAAGAGCTGTTTTTGGATCCACGTTACTATAAATTACCTTTTCAATCGCATCAAGAATGGTTTGTTGAATCTCAGTCCACTGAGGTAAAGTGGGAAGAGCATGACCGTATTTCCCAATCGCTTCTTGAAAGACCTTGTAAGCAGGAGCTGAGAAATATGGATCTGAAAGAGCATCCAAGCGTCCTGGGAGTCTACAAGAGGTTTTTGAAAATTGTAATTGTGCATCATAACTCGAGGCATATTTGACGAACTGCAGGGCGTCTTTCTTATGTTTTGCTCCTTTAAAAGCAAATATAGAAAAAGAATCTAACAACGTTGCGTATTGTCCATCAACAGGACGAGGGATAAAAGCAACTCCTACATTCATATTCGGTACATACTTTTTTAGATTTACAAGATCATAAGGGCCAGCAAAAGACATAGCAGCTTTTTTTGCAATAAAGGGATCGGACGCACCTTTAGTTCCTTTTCCGAAATCAGGAGATGTTACCTTGTACTTTAAGTAAAGATCTCGGAAGAAAGTAAGCGCTTTTACTCCAGCTTCACTGTTGAATACAGCCTTCGTTTCATCCTCATTAAGTATTCTTCCTCCTAATTCCCATAAGAGAATATAGAAGAAATTCGTTCTCATTTCAGGTGAAGGTGAAATCTTGAAACCAGCCCTTACAAGCTTGTCTCCTTTCCATATAGTAAGCTTCTTAGCAAAATCAACCAAATCCTCCCAATTTCTAGGAGGTTTATTAGGATTTAATCCAGCCTCTTTAAATATATCCTTATTGTATAGAAGTACCCTGCAAGTTACAAACAACGGTATCCCATATAGTTTTCCCTTGTAACTATTCATTTTAAGGACTTCTTTAGCAAATATCTTGTTAACATCTATTCTCCAATCTTTAAAATGTTCATCAAGAGGCTCAACAGTACCATGAACAGCGTATTGAGGTACAAAGTAGTAATGATTACTTGCAACATCTGGTGGTAAACCGGCAGCAACCGCAGCCAAAGTCTTTTGTTGCCATTGAAAAATATCGAAAAAGCCGATATCATTGACTTTAATACCTGTCTGTTTCGTGAAATTACTTAAGAGTTCTTTTCTTGCCGCTTCCTTTGAACCCATTAAGCTATGGTAAAAGTCAATGGTCCCTGCAAAAAT